>CBFCZX010000159.1:0-3563 GCA_965602765.1 uncultured Atribacterota bacterium
AACCAGTAATAATGCACTTTACAATAGTTTAAAATGATGATAAACTTTCAATTAAATGTTTTAATTTTATATTAGCAAATATTTGGAAAGGAGTTTTACATGACTAATTTAAAACACAACAAAACATTCATTTTTGTTTTACTGATTTCCTTAATGGTTTTTTCACTAACTACAATTTCAGGGATGGCCGGCCAGGACACAGTTTCAAATGAAACAGAGGCTACTGAGGAAATAGTAGATTATCCGCCTGAAACAATTATTGCTTCTTTTGGAGATTTTACTGTTACGTTAGAAGACTTAAATTTGATGTGGGAAAAAGTACCACCGGAGTATAAATCTCAGATTACTAAAAGCAATTTACTTGACCAAATGATTTCTGAAAAGTTACTTCTACAAGATGCAATCTCAAAAAATCTAAAAAATGATGAAAAAATTGCTCTACAAATCGAAGATATGACCAATCAAATATTAATCCAGGCATTAATTGAAAAAGAAGTGTTAAATGCCACTGATGTGTCTGATGAAGAAGCTGAAGAATATTATAATAATAATCCTGCAGAATTTACCGAAAAAGAACAGGTACATCTTTTTAATATTATGGTTGAAACCGAAGAAGAAGCTGACATAATTCTAGAGGAATTAAAATCAGGTAAAGAGTTCTCTGAAGTTGCCAATGAAAAATCAACCGGTCCCAGCGCAGCTAATGGCGGAGATCTGGGTTACATTGCCAAAGGTTCAATTATTCCGGAAATAGGAGATATAATTTTTAATTTGGAAATTGATGCTATTAGTGAAGTCATAAAAACTGAATATGGTTTTCACGTTTTAAAAATTACAGATAAAAAACCGGAAGAATTAAAAACTTTTGACACCGTTAAAGAAAGCATTGTTCAAAACCTTTTACCGGAGAAACAAAAGGCAGCATTCGATAGTTTAATTGAAGAATTAAAGGGGAAAGTTTCAATAGAATTGAATGAAGATCCCTTAAAATAAAAATAATGTATTTAAAATTATAATAAAAAAAGGGTACGATTAAATCAGTCGTACCCTTTTTATTTTGTAAATTTATTCTAATGCTGACTATCCTGGAAATATAATAATTTTCCTCATTAACAATCCATCAATTTACTAATTTATCAATTCTCTGATTAACTTACACATGGTTTGATATTTTACAATCTACTTAATTTCTTATTTATTAAATAAATGCCAAAACTAGCCATGAATAACTAATATTTTCACTAATCCTTATAGTTGTCCATTTTAACCAGAGCACCAGCTATCGAATAAGTGCCACTTTTTATCCATACTCTGCTATTATACTTTCTCTAAAGGAGCATAATTCATCGATAATTTTTTTAAACCAACTTTTGTAAAATCTACCGTTAGAAAAACATCATTTTGAGTCTCTTTTTTCTCTAGAATGATACCGATACCCCAATCTGCATGGCTAACCCTATCCCCATTTGAAACCTCTATAATTTTCTCTCTCTTGTTAAACAATGGAATGGTTTCTTTTTTGTTTTCATTTACTTTAGACAAGAGATATTCAGGAATTTCCTTATAGAATCGTGAAACATTATTAAAAAGAGTACTTCCATTCATGCTTCTTCTCCATGCATAAGTTAAATACAATTTTTCCATTGCACGCGTCATTCCCACATAGCATAGTCTTCTTTCCTCTTCCAGCTCTTCACTATTTTTTAGTGATCGTCCATGAGGGAAAATTCCTTCCTCAAAACCTGTAATAAATACAATAGGGAATTCCAGTCCCTTGGCACTGTGCAAGGTCATCACTGTAACAACGTCTTCCTTTCCCTTGTACAAATCAATATCGCTGACTAATGCTATATATTCTAAAAATGCTTTTAGGGATTTATCCTCGCTACTTTCTTCAAATTCCTGCATGGCAAGAACCAATTCTTTTATATTTTCAATTCTTGTTTCTGCTTTAATATTTTCTTCTTTTTCTAATTCTTTTTGATAGTTAATCTTATTTAACATTTTAATTAATATTTTACTGCCCGCTGAATGAGCTTTCTCTTGATTTAATTCATCAAGCATTGAAATAAATTTTTGTATCTTTAGATTCCTGTCAGATGATAGTTTAAAATTGTTTTTTGCAAAAAAATCAATTAATGCCTGGAATAAATTGACATTATTTTCTATTGCCAGATTCTCGATTTTGGATAATGTCACTTTACCAATTCCTAATTTTTCATTTTCAAGAATCCTCATGAAACTGACACTGTCTTTTTGGTCATAGACAAAACGCAAGTAAGCTAAAATATCCTTTATTTCTTTTCTCTCATAAAACCTTAAACCTCCTACCACCTTAAAAGGAATTCCCAGCTTATTAAAAATCTCTTCAAAGGCTCTGGATTGAGCATTTGTGCGATATAAAATTGTAAAATCTTTAAAATCTTTATTTCCTTCTTTTATTAATCTTAATATTTCACGACCAACAAATTCGGCTTCGTCAAGAGCACTTGCAGATTCATAGCAAATGATTTTTTCGCCTTCAGTTTTATTGGTCCATAATTCCTTATCTTTACGGATACTATTATGCCTGATTAATTTTGTAGCTCCCTCCAGGATAATTTTTGTTGACCGATAATTCTGTTCCAGTTTGATGATACTACAATCAGGGTAATCTTTTTCAAATTTCATAATATTGCTTAAATCTGCGCCTCTAAATCTATAAATACTCTGGTCAGGATCGCCGACAACAAACAAGTTAGAGTATTTACGAGACAACATTTTTACAAAGAAATATTGCGCCATGTTGATATCCTGGTATTCGTCCACCAGAATATGCAGGAATCGGTCCTGGTATTTTTCCAGAATATCGGGATTATCTTTAAATAATTTAACAGTTAATAATATCAAATCTCCAAAATCAACTGCATTATTTTTTTTCAATTCCTGCTGGTACAATCTATAAATCTTTTCTACATTCTTTTTAAAAATTCCAATAGCATTATATTCAAACATTTCTACATCCTGCAGATTGTTTTTTGCTTTATCGATAATGGAAGAAAATAAATTCGGACTGTATTTTTTTGTCTCCAGATCTATTTTTTTGATACATTTTCTAATTAAGCTCAACTGGTCACCTTTATCATAGATAATAAAATCAGCATCATATCCTATTGCTTTTGCCTCACGCCGTAATATTTGTGCACAAATTGAGTGAAAGGTTCCCATCCACATACCTTTTATCTTTATTTCTTCACCAGCATCATGTTTAATTTTTAAAACTCTGTTTTTCATTTCATTTGCCGCTTTATTTGTAAAAGTGACCGCTAGTATATTTGCCGGATTCACTCTTTCTTGATAAATAAGATATGCGATGCGATGCGTCAAGACCTTTGTTTTACCGCTTCCCGCACCGGCAATGACTAATGCCGGTTTATTTTTGGATTTTACTGCTTCTAATTGCCGATCATTTAAATTTTCAAGTATTTTCATATAAAATTTTTACTCCCGTTTTATTAATTCGCTAACTATAGTGATTATAATAAGATTATTCGAATAAAGCAAAATGTGTCATTCTTTTCTTT
>CBFCZX010000160.1:0-3486 GCA_965602765.1 uncultured Atribacterota bacterium
AAGGGCACGATTTATCGTGCCCTTATATTCCTATTTTGTTTACTTTTTAGATTGTGCAACCATTCAAAGCAAAAGATATTATTTCAAAATTTTCTCAATCCGGTCTAAGCCTTCTTTGATATCTTCCAAAGAAGTTGAATAGGATAAACGAAGGTATCCCTCTGCTTCAAATGCGTTTCCTGGAACTACAGCGACTTCAGCTTTGTTTAATATAAAGTCGGAAAGTTCGAATGATGTCTTAATGTCGTGATTGCGGTACTTTATTCCCCTTGCCAATATATTACTTATATCCGGGAAGGCATAAAATGCCCCGGAGGGAGTAAGACAAGAAAAGCCATCTATTTGATTTATCCTTGAGACCATGTATTTCCTTCTTTCATCAAAAGCAATTCTCATTTCTTCAATTGTATTCTGTTTCCCCATCAATGCTTCTACACTTGCTTTCTGGGCAATTGAATTTGGATTGGAAGTACTATGTCCCTGGATTTTTGACATACCTTTTATAATATCTTCCGGACCGGCTGCATACCCGATTCTCCATCCGGTCATTGCATAGGATTTAGATACCCCATTAATGGTAATCATTTTCTCTTTTACTTCACCGCCCATAGATGCAATGCTAAAATGATTTGCTTTATCATAAACCAATTTCTCGTATATTTCGTCACATATACAGTAAATGTCATGCTTCACACAAAGTTCAGCAATTTTTCTCAATTCTTCTTCTTCGTATACCGCACCTGTAGGATTATGAGGAGTATTTAAAATGATTAATTTTATTCTTGGTGTAATTTTCTCTTCGATTTGAGCAGCGCTTAGTTTGAATCCATCTTTAAAATAAGTCGGTACAAAAACAGGGATTGCTTTTGCCATTTTTATCTGTTCAGTATAGCTCACCCAACAGGGAATTGGCAGCAATACCTCGTCTCCCGGATTGCAAATGGTCAATATAGAATTAAAAAGACATTGTTTTGCGCCTGTTGACACAATAATTTCAGATACTTTATAATCTATTTTATTTTCAATTTTTAATTTATTCACTATGGCTTCTTTCAGTTCGATAATTCCTGATGAAGTCGTATAATGACTGAAGCCAGCATTGATTGCAGAAATTGCTTCATTTCTAATATTTTCCGGAGTATTAAAATCCGGTTCTCCTGCTCCAAAATTAATGACCTTCTTTCCCTCCTGTTTCATTTTTAATGCCTGAGCGGTAATCGCCAGAGTTTGTGAGGGATTAATACTTTTTACTAAATCTGATATTGTCATACATATACCTTCTTTCTTAATATTTTCAATATATATCAATTAAATATATTACTCAAGTTAACTATAAATGCCAGAAATAAATCCAATTTAAACATATTCAAGCCATTTTGAATATTTATCTACCTGGCCTTTTACGATTTCGAAAAACATTTTTTGAATTTTTTCAGTAATTGGCCCACGTATTCCATCTCCTATCTGATATTTATCAATTTCCCGAACCGGAGCAACCTCGGCAGCTGTGCCTGTAAAAAATACTTCATCCGAAATGTACAGTTCATCCCTCCCGGTACGTTTTTCTTGAATTTGATAGCCCATATCTTGAGCAATTTTTATTACAGAATCTCGAGTGATTCCTTCCAATACTGTGTTGGTAGGAGTAGTATAAATTACACCATTTCTTATCCAAAATAGATTTTCACCAGCGCCTTCAGTTACATAACCTTCTGCATCCAGTAATATTGCCTCATCAACTCCTGCTTCAATTGCTTCCATTTTGGCAAATAAGGAATTAACATAATTTGCACAAATTTTAGCTTTTTGAGATGTTGAATTGACATGATTTCGGGTATAACTTGATATTTTTGTCTTAATTCCTTTTATCAAGCCATCTTCTCCTAAATACGCTCCCCACTCCCAAGCAGCTATAACACAGACAACAGGACAGTTAAATGGATTTATTCCCAATTCTTTAAAACCTCGAAAAACCAAAGGGCGAATATAACAGCTTTTTAGGTTATTTATTTTTATTGTATCCTTAATAGCTTTGATTATATGTTCCTTGTCGTGAGAAATCTCCATTTTTAATATTTTGGCTGAATTAAACAAACGGTCAACATGCTCTTTCAATCTAAAAATCGCTGTTCCCTTATCGGTTTCGTAAGCTCTTATACCTTCAAATACACCGCTTCCGTAATGCAGTGCATGTGAACATACATGTATTTGAGCATTATCCCAATCAATTATTTTTCCGTCCATCCATATTTTTTCTGCTTTCATTTTGCTACATCCCCTCCTCTATTATTAGAATGTATTTAAAATATATTAACATATCTCTGCAAAAAATCAATGATTTTTACCGAAACAAACGTATAAGAAAAATTTAAGATTTGATGGTGATTTAATTAGGATCATTTAATTTTCATCTATACTGCTTGATGCAGCCCTCTATTTATAAATGACAAAAAATTATTTTTAGTTTAAGAATTAATGTGTGCAAGTGATCATATTTTAATTATAAAATATCAAAAATCAAAAAAGGTTGATCTTTAAAATGAATATTTTCATCTAGAAATAGGAAAGGCATTTTTTGCTTGCTTCTGTAGAATCATATCGATATTGTATTCCCTTTTTTACTTCAAATGAAGAAATGCTCGACTAATTGGCTTAATTTTTATTCCCATTTTATTTTTTTGATATTGAATTTATCTGTCTTTAAAATAATTTTTGCAATCTTTTCGACTACCTCATTGTCTCCCGAGGTATAATAGTTTTCCATAACTTTTTTAGACGTGCTTATTATTCCTTTTTGAAGAAGCACTCTCCGAAGTTCCTGCGAAGTACTTTTTGCCGGATCAATGAGGGTAATATTATTTCCCATACATTTAAATATCGCATTTTTTAAAAATGCATAATGAGTACAACCGATAATCAGTGTATCTACTCTGTTTTTTTTGAGTGGGAATAAATATTTTTGCACAACTTTCTCTGCTTCCTGTGAATTATTCTTTCCATCCTCTACTAGCGCAACACATTCAGGACAATGGTATGAAAAAACGCTGATTTTTGGGTCGATTTTTTTTATTTCCATTGGATATATTTTAGACTTTGAAGTAAATTCAGTTGCAATAATCCCGATTTTTTTATTTATTGTTTTACTTATAGCATCTTTAACAGCTGGCTTAATGACGCCGATAATTGGAATTGTAAAATATTTCTGTAATATTTCTAAGCTCGCTGCAGTAGCAGTATTACAAGCGATAACGCATGCTTTTATCTTTTTCTTTAAAAGAAAATCCATAATGCGAAAAGAATATTTATTTAATTGGGAGTGTTTTTTTTCTCCATAAGGTTGATTTTGATTATCCGCAAAATATTCAATGCTTTCCATCGGCAAAAGTTTTTTTACCTCGCTGACAACGGATAATCCACCAAGTCCCGAATCAAAAAATCCTATTGGTTGGTTCTCTATTTTATTCATATTATATTTATCCTATTTTT
>CBFCZX010000161.1:0-3451 GCA_965602765.1 uncultured Atribacterota bacterium
TAAAACGCTATAACTGTACCATAGAGGAAATGGAAGAATATGAACCACATATCGATCGGGGAAATATTCTCTATGCCGGAGTGGATTATGCAGAAATATTAAAAAGAGCAGAGAAAGATGCAGATATCATTGTATGGGACGGAGGAAATAATGATCTACCATTCTACAAACCCGATTTACATATTGTTGTAACCGACCCACACAGAGCCGGACATGAGATGAGCTATTATCCCGGTGGAGCTAATTTAAGAATGGCAGATGTCGTTGTCATTAATAAAATTGATACTGCTAACCAGGACAAAATCAATTTACTTCGGGAGAATATCTACCATATGGCTCCAGATGCGCAATTAGTTGAAGCAGCTTCTCCTTTAACCGTAGATCATCCTGAATTAATCCGCGGTAAAAAAGTTCTGGTGGTTGAAGACGGACCAACACTCACTCACGGAGGAATGAAATATGGTGCGGGCGTTGTTGCAGCCCGGAAATATGGCGCAAAAGAATTAATTGACCCAAGACGCTATTCCGTTGGTTCTATTTTAGAAACCTTTGTAAAATATCCCGATATTGGAATTTTGTTACCGGCTATGGGGTATGGTGAAAAACAGATTAAAGAACTAGAAACAACCATTAATGCAATTGAGTGTGATTTGGTCATTATCGGTACCCCCATTGATTTAACACGAATTATTAAAATCAATAAAAAATCCATCAGGGTAAAATACGATTTGCAGGAAATCGGAAGACCCGATTTAGAAGAAATTTTAAATCAAAAAATTAAGGACAGGAGGTGATTTTTAAGATAATAATAGGATATTGCAGTGTGTAAATGAAGTAAAAAAATATTATTTTATAAAAGGAGAGTGAATTAAAAAAAATGAATAATAAAAATAAATGCAAGAATTTATTGATGCTAACTTTGTTCGTATTTATGTTCTTCGCTTTATCCGGAGCAGCTTTTGCAGCAGAAGAAGAAGCTGTAAATTATGGTTTTTTATCTCTCTTGCCACCATTGTTCGCAATTGTATTATGTTTTATAACTAAACAAGTTTTAGCTTCTCTATTTATTGGTATTTGGATAGGATCAACGATTTTAACTGGCTGGAATCCATTGACCGGTGTAACGCAAACTCTGGGTTATATTGTCGATAGCGCTGCTGACCCTTGGGACGCAACGATCTTACTATTTGACTTTGTTGTGGGTGGACTTATCGGTTTAATCTATCTTTCCGGAGGAGCACAAGCTTTCGTTCGAGATGTAACTAAAAAAGTAAAAGATTCTCGTGGCGGTCAATTTGCCGCATGGTTATTTGGATTGGTCATTTTCTTTGATGATTATGCGAATACTGCAATTGTGGGCAATGCCTTTAGACCGGTAACCGATAAATTAGGAATATCCCGGGAGAAATTTTCTTATATCGTTGACTCTACTGCAGCTCCGGTTGCCTCACTAGCTTTAATCTCTACCTGGGTTGGATATGAAGTAGGGCTTATTGGAGATGCAATAGAAGGTACAACCATCACAATGACACCTTATACAATTTTCTTACATTCAATACCTTATCGTTTTTATAGTATTTTCGCTATAGTATTAGTGCTTTCTATTGCTTTATCACAGAGAGATTACGGACCAATGTTAAAAGCAGAATATCGGACTAGAACAACCGGGAAACTCTTCGCTGATGGCGCGGCTCCTTTATCCGGAGGAAGCAAGTTGAAAGTATTGGAAAATGCTCCACAGAAAAGCATGAATATGATTGTTCCAATAGTTGTTTTATTCTTTGTAAGTATATTCGGTATGTGGTATACCGGCGGAGGCACTTCCGCTGAATCTTTTATAGCAGCTATTTCGGATGCTGATGCCATGACTGCTCTGTTATGGGGAGCTGTTTTTGCAGTCATCGTATCCATTTTTATGTATAAAGCGCAAGGTATTGGTACTTTGGCCGATATGATGGATGCTTTTGTCGATGGCGCTAAAATGATGGTACTGGCTAATTTAATACTAATTTCAGCCTGGTCAATTGGAAGCGTAAGTAGCGATATCGGAACCGCTGCTTATGTAGTGAACGCTGTAGAAGGCATTATTTCTCCATTCATTTTACCTGTTGTTATTTTCCTGGTTTGCAATGTGATTTCCTTTTCTACCGGGACTTCCTGGGGAACCATGGCTATCGCCATGCCGATTGCTATTCCGTTAGCACTTGCTTTGGATGTAAATTTACCTTTGGCGATCTCTGCGGTATTAACCGGCTCGGTTATGGGAGACCATTGTTCACCTCTGTCAGATACCACAATTATGTCTTCAATGTTCTCCGGTTCTGATCATATGGATCATGTAAAAACTCAGATACCTTATGCTCTGACTGCTGCCGGAGTGGCAATATTAGGCTATCTGGTTGCAGGTTCCGGTATGTCGGTCGGATTGGTATTAATTCTGGGTATATTGGTATTGGAAATTTTATTGTATGCATTTTCGGCTATGGCAGTTAGTTCGAATGGTATTTCATTCCCGTTACCAGAATTTAAAATGAAAGAGGATAAGGAAAAAAAATAAGTTTATATATTAAGTGATTGATTTTATTAAAATAAAGCCATCTTTTTATTTATTTCTAAAAAAAAGATGGCTTTATTTGATACAAAAGATGTGTTAATATATATATTAGTTTTGCCTCTAGAGAATTATCGAAATATTTCGAATCACTCATTGATAGACATTGAATACCATATAGTTTATTAAGCTATTTTAAATATTATTTTTGAAATTAATGAAAATAAGGAGTGTAAATTAAGTGTTTGAAAAGAAAGAGAATAATCAGAACTACTTAGCATCTTGTGAGCTAATTCCGGGAAAAGTTGAGAAAGGATATACCAATCAACGACTTTATATTAATCTAACGGAAAATAAAATCGAAAATAAACCGATTGACCTTCAAGTAAAAGAAATCTTTACCGGAGGTCGAGGTTATGGGATGTGGTATTTGTTTCAAGCCGTTACTCCAGATACAAATTGGAACGATCCTGAAAACGAAATCATCTTTAGTACCGGACCTATCTGTGGGGTCACACAATATTCCGGAACAGGTAAAACGCACGTTATCAGTTTATCTCCGGAAACCGGTTCGGCTAATGACAATAACGTAGGTGGCTATTTTGCACCATTTTTGAAATTTTCCGGTTGGGATTTATTGGAAATCCAGGGAAAAGCTGAAAAAGATGTTGTCATTTATATTGACGGAAACAAAGGAAAAGTGACTATTTCAGAATCTCCCGAAATGAATATAGACACTTATCATTTTATCGATAAATTAACTGAAATCTATGCTGAAGATGAAAAAGACAGGAAAAATATCAGTATTGTTTCTTCAGGTCAAGGGGCAGATAATACCAACCTGGGTATTTTAAATATAAGTTGGTTTGATGTTCATCGTAAAAAACTAAGAATTAAACA
>CBFCZX010000162.1:0-3379 GCA_965602765.1 uncultured Atribacterota bacterium
CAAATTAATTAGAATTTATTACCCTACCCTTTTTCTTTTAAATATTCATGGAAATTTTGATTTTTGCTATGCAGAAACGTAGAAATTGCTTGACATAAAAACTAATTATTCTTGGAGATATATTGTGAGAATTATTTTAATATATGCTCTAAAACACCTGAGATTGAAATAGCGCTGTAGAATAACAGTGCACCCATAGCCCAATTGAAAGGCTTTCTGTAGCTTGATAAAAATTTTTGAAAAAATTCCCCAAATAAAGCCCAACCGGCAACAGATATAAACCCAATGAATGCCAACAAAAGAGAAAAAGAGATTAAATATATATTTGACTTGTAATATGGAATTATAAAATTAGAAGTAACGGTAATGCCGAACAACATAGCTTTTGGATTTATAAATTGTAATAGAATTCCTGTATAATATGAATTTAATGTTGCTGTATCGTCTTTTCTTCCGGTTTCCCTGCTTTTTATAATGATGACGGCAAGATAAGTCATATAAATTGCACCGATAATTCCCATAATAAATTTTGTTTTCGGTAGCAGGGCAAACAATACTAAATTAAAATAATTTGATAGTAAAAGAATGATAAAAAATCCGGAAACAATACCCAGTAAAAAATTTAAAGTTTTTCTAAATCCAAATTTATTACCATTGGTCATTGCCATGATAGTATTCGGTCCCGGGGAAAAAGTCACTACAAATACATAAGAAATAAAAGCAATAAAATTAGGCATAATTATTATCCAATCTGAAATATTTTTTAATGATTTAAATAATTTAGATTGTATTTTATAATAAATACAAATAATATGCAAGAAGATGTTCGTGGTTAGCGAATAGTCTTTAGTCTAAATTCAGTAACAAGTAATAGTGGTCAGAGAAGATACGGGAATAATCGGCAGCTATTTAGTTGGTTAGGTGTTTAAAATAGGAAGAATTACATAAAATCAAAATGTTATTTCAATGAACAAATCAGAGAATCATATATTAATGTATTAAAAAAGATATCGCTTATAAAAAACTATGTCATTTTGGGAATAAAGTGAATGGGAATTTAGAATGAATAAAAGCTTCGGGGGCATGTAATGGATTCTGAAAAAAATAGAATTATTGAAGTGGTTAACTATAATGCAAATTGGAAATCCGAATATAAAAAAGAAACAAAACGACTAAAATTTATATTTCAACCAATTGCAACCTCGATTCATCATATAGGCAGCACTTCAATCCCGGGCATGTTGGCCAAACCAACTATTGATATATTAATTGAAGTTAGTAAGATTGATAAGGTTGATACTTTTAATGAATTGATGAAAGAAGCGGAATATCAGATAGAAGGCGAATACGGGATAAAGGGGAGACGATATTTCTGGAAATATCCTGGAAATCACAAATATCATATCCATGTTTTTGAAAAAAATGATAAGAATATTATTCGATATTTGGCATTCAAGGCTTATTTAATTCAAAATAAAAAGAGAGCTAAAGAATACGGTGGCTTAAAAAAATATTTGGCAGATAAATATCCTCATAGTATTAAAAAATATATGGACGGGAAAAATGATTTAATTAAAAAAATTGAGAAGGAAGCATTAAGATGGCAGTCTAAGAATTAACGCAAGCTTCCACCAAGGATCTAACTAATGGGAATATATGAGATTAATGCTAAAACAATATTGCGTAAATACAAGAAAATTGATTCCTGGTTTCTTTCGCGTTTCGGTATGAATTTATATCGTGGCTGCACACATAATTGTGTTTATTGCGACGGTAGATCAGAAGGTTATTATGTGAAAGGTGAATTTGGTAAAGATATTGCTGTAAAGATTAATGCCATAGAGATCTTACAGAGGGAATTGAATCGCCTTGAAAAAAATAATCCCTTGAAAAAAGGTTTCATTTCATTGGGAGGTGGAGTGGGTGATAGTTATCAGCCGATTGAAGAATCTTATCAATTAACCCGGAAAACCCTTACACTTATAGAAAAATATAATTTTCCCGTTCATATTCTATCCAAATCAACATTGATTAAAAGGGATATTGATATTCTAAAAAAGATAAATGAAAAAAACAGAGCAATAGTAAGCCTGAGCTTTTCATCTGTAAATGATGAGATAGGTGCAATTTTTGAACCTGGTGTTTCTTCCCCGTCCGAAAGGTTAGAAATATTGAGATTATTTAAAAATGAGGGCATCCCCTGTGGCATGTTTTTACTTCCAGTTATCCCTTTTATTACTGATAAATTGGATTTATTGGAGGATGCCGTACGAAAAGCTTCTGAAATAGGTTTGGATTTTATTAACTTTGGAGGAATGACATTAAAAGAAGGCAGACAGAGAGATTATTTTTTAGAAACACTCAAAAAACATTATCCGGCATTTGTTTTTGAATATGAAAATCTTTTTCAAAAAGACAAGTATGGAAAATTAGCAAGCGAATATTATCAAACTATCAACTGCCTCTTTAATGATATGGCGAAAGCATTTAAAATTGCTCCCCGCATACCTTCTCGATTATATAAGGATATCCTGGAAGAAAATGATCTGATTATAGTTATTTTAGAGCATATTGATTACCTGTTAAAAATTAGAGGAAAAAGGTCACCATTTGGATATGCTGCTTACTCAATTTCAAAAATTAAAGAACCTTTATCAACTATCCGGAAAACATTAAAAAATATCAAAGGCGTCAGTGTTGTTACGGAAAGAATCATTCGAGAAATACTCGATACAAGACAATCCACTTATTTTAAAAATTTGCTAAAAGATTACTTGAATTCTACCTAGAGCAAAGGTATTTATTTATTCAAGAAGGGTCGAGTCAACCCTTTTTCGGGAATTTCAAAAATTCAGACCAGATTCCTCTATCATTATTTCGAGCAACATTGGATATTGTTTTTCATTAATTCTTTGTGGTCTCCCAAAGCATCATGAATCCAACAATCATCACCACCGGCACTTTCTCTAAAAGTCAAAGCCATAATGTAGGATAATTCTTTTAAAGTCGCTCCTGCTTCTAATGCTCCCTTGAAATGTTTTTTTACACAGGGCACTGACCTATTTTTTATGGAAAGTGCAAAGCAAATAAATTGATAGGTTTTTTCATCAATACTCCTTTTATCCCTATATAGTTTATCAATCTCATCAAATTTTTTACTAAATTCCGGAAAAAACTCTGCTAATAATCTCATTTTATATTATCTCCTTTTAACGTTTTGTATAATTTAACTGATCCAAATTAAATAGATTCCACCTAAAATTATTAGAACACCACATATCTTTTTAAGGACTATCACCCCCTGAGAATTTTCGTTCCAATTTAGATAATTTTGAATGATTTCTGTAAAAGTTCCAGCAAAAATTATCACCGAACAATG
>CBFCZX010000163.1:0-3374 GCA_965602765.1 uncultured Atribacterota bacterium
TTCCATCTTTTTAATATTTTCTTCTAAACGTGTTATCTCTTTCATGGTAATATTTTTTGCTGCTTTTCTGGCTGCCAATCCTCTTAAGACGCCTCTAATATCATAAAATTCAGTTAAATCTTTCATTGTAGGAAGGGGGGCAACTTTTACTCCTTTTGGCGGAGAAGGCACCACCAATCCCTTTTGCTCTAATTCGATAATAGCTTCCCGGACAGGAGTTCGGCTTACTTTCATCACTTTTGCCAGTTTAGATTCTACCAATCTCTCTTCAGGCTTTAATTTACCCTGAAAGATAGCATCACTTAATACGGAATATACTTTATCTCTTATGGCAATTTTTTCACTTAAATCCCTTTTTATATCATAATTCATAAATATTATAAATCTCCTATTTTTCGAAAGATAAATTTGTTAAAATATTTTCTCAAAAGCTTCATCTGAAAACATGGATGAAATATCTTATGATAATTTGTTAATTTATTTTTTCTATTCCTTTAGATATCAACGCTTTTAAGATTTTAACAAAAGCTTCATGAACAGAAGAAGATAAACCATCGGCTCCTGGTTCAGTATATCCGTTTATTCCATCAATAAATTGTGCATCTGCAGCTTTCTGCAATACTCTTCTTTCTACCTTGTCATCATGAAAAATATCAGCATTTCTTTTTAAAAGAGCTAAACTTGCTGCTAAACCATAGGCACCCCAATTTGAAATAGCTGCAGTAATTAAAAAATCGGTTTTGGTTATAGGAGCAATTCCTGCACCGCAAGAACATTTACATTTATTCCCATAGGGTAAATATTTTTTAATATCATCATGAATCACTCCCATGCCTATTTCATTTCCACCGTCCCCAATACCAATGGTTATAATTCCTTCTTCTTTCGCTTGACGGATTAAATAATCAATTTTTGACATATGCTTCGTAGTATTTGCACCCCGACTAGTATGTATTATTTCTTTTTCATTCATTCCACCTTTTTCAATTGAAATGACTGCCTTTGGTTTATATTTTTTAATCAAATCCTCTGCTTTTTTTATTGCCTCATCTTTATCAATAGGAAAAGGAAGAACCGTTGAAGCATTGATCGGAGCATGATGAGTACAGGCTTGTATAGCTTGTTCGGGGGATAACACTCTTAAACCGGCAGCATTAACTACCATTGACATAGCATCAACTAAATTTTTTTCAATGAATACGAATGAAATAGCATCGTAAGATTTTTTAATCGCTCTTGCCAGTAATGCTGCGCCTGGAGGCCCATCTGTTTCAGCTATTTGCGGAGTAATATCCGGTCTGTCCGGCCAACCAGTAGCAATAAAAACAATATCACCTTTTTTAACAGTATCATTTAATTTCATACTTGCCAAATAGGTAAGAGGTTGATTCGCCTTATTTCGTGCAAATTTAAATAACTGGGTAATTACACCTCTTGAAGGAATATCTAAATTAATTAATTGATCAATCTCGTTAAATATCTTTATTAAATCATCTTGTTTTTGTAAATTTACACTCATTTATTCCTCCTAATCATTCGAAACTTTTTTTATGTTTTTATTTCTAATAATTGCTTTTCAATATTTTTTTAATGGTTTTTATTTTTTAATTTTGATTTATTTGAATATTGACATCCTGTTAGTATATTTAGAATGATTTTGCATTATGTTTCTAAATGTTTAAAGTTTTTCTTCAAAATTCTTATCGCTTTTTCCGGATCAAGTCTACCATAAAGCCCACCCACAGTGGAAAGAATATAAGAAGCGTCAAGTAATACTTGACCATTGGAACGCAAGACCGTATATTCCTCCGGATTGAAGAGTGCACCTTTTGCAATTGTTTTTAAGTTTTCCCAAAGATAATCCTTATTTTCTTTACACTTATGGTAAATGGTTCCGCCCACTAAAACTAAAGTACAATCCTGAGTAAAGAAATTAATACCTTCCTGCAAGAAATAGACATCGGTTTCTTTTACATGTCCTACATTATTTGCTGTAGCAACTGCTAAAGTTTCTTTAGCAAGAATACTTCTTACAAAATTTTCTTCTTCCGTTTTTGGCATTATATGGGGGTTATTATGAATCCATTTTAGGTATTTACTTAATTGTATATGACACTTTCCATTTTTTCTCTCAAGAAATTGATCAAAATTATCGCCATTTCCTTGAAAATTAGGATATTTTTTATTAAAATTATCACTAATTTCTGCTCCAATCTTTCCACCTTTAAATTTCTCTAATTCCATTAAATTTTCTGCATTATAAGCTAATCCATATTTACCTTCTACCCTTCGATAAGCTAAAGGATAATTAGGCGTTTTTAATATGGTCCGTTTTACCTTTTTCTTGGGATCATCCCAGGGATAAAGATATAGAGGATTTGATTTTACATTGGCAAAGTAATCTGTAGTGCAACCACCGACATCCAGGGCAACAATATTTCCTATTCCTTCTTCTTGGCCATAACCGCGAGCTAACAGATTAATACCCAGGAAAGCAGCTCGGGGAGTAGGAATAAATTTAGCGCTCATATATTCTTCAACAACATCAAATCCTTTACCCCGAATAACCACGGTCTGAAATAATTCACGGATAGCTTCGTTTACAACTTCGATATTATAATTATTCACCTCGGGCATAAGATTTTCGGTAATTTTTGCATCAATATTATGTTTTTGGAAAATATCTGCAATCTCTTCTTTTACATCTTCATTACCCGAATAGATAATGGGTATACCGTATTTTGCGTAAGTTGCTAATTTTACGCTCTTGGCCAAAATCCTCGCATTATGCAGGACTATATCCGTATCTCCGCCGTCATTAACTCCACCGGTCAATAGTATTATTTCCGGCTGGTCATTCAAATAAATATTCCTCGCATCTTCTTCGGATAATTTTCCGTGATAACTGTTTAAGAGTTTTGCCCCGGCAGTCAAGGCGGCAAGGTCAGCTGCAAAACCGCTTTCGCGAGCAGTTAATGATACGGTAATCATCTTCAATCCGCCCTTTGCACTACTGCAAGGTAATTTTACATCAAATTCATCCATTTTCTTCTTCAGGGGATCCCAATTTCCTACTTTTTGACATTCGGGAAGACATCCTAACCCATCAGCTAATCCTTCGCGAATATCATTTACAGTAGTAGGAATATAACGTAAATCGACATCATCTTTGTCGGTATCAAAGATAGCCACTTTTGTATAAGTACTACCAAAGTCAACGGCAAGAATTTTCTTATTTTTAAAATCGGTAATTCCCAATTCTTCCCTGAAAGCCTGGGTGGCATCTTCTTCGATAACATCCTTTGAATCTGCTACCACCGACCAATCATCTGACTGACTGATATTTTTATCAAAATACCAGGGGAATTTATTTC
>CBFCZX010000164.1:0-3363 GCA_965602765.1 uncultured Atribacterota bacterium
AAGAAATGACTCCTGAAAGAATATTATAAGATAGAAAATTGAGATGACAGGTGTGAGAAACACAAATGGGGCAACAAAAGATGCATCTGATTCCTGCAATGCTTTTATCCAGAAAATATATGAATAACCGTTGATGAAAATTCCATTTATGGCTATGGGAATGGCTGTCTCTTTGGAAGGTAATGAAAAATCAGAAAGCAATATCATGGAAATATAGGAAGCGACGGTTGCGGTTAAAAAAAAGATGGTAATCATGGTATAGGGCTCAAACTGAACTTTTTTGCTTAAGACTGAGAATGATGCAAAAGCAATTGCCGCAAGAATGACTAAAATATCTACCCAAAAATTTTCAAGATGAATCTGTGTAAAATTCCCTTTGGTCATCACCAGTAAAACACCGATAAAACCAAATATGATTGTTAATAATTTTTTCCATGTAAATTTTTCTTTTAGGATAAAAATAGAAAGAATTACAATAAATATTGGCCAGCTGTATTGAAGAACAAGCACTTCTATTCCCTGGGCTTGTGCATATCCAAAGTAAAGTAAAATGTAGTAAAGATATGTTCCCAGAAATCCAAGAAAAACAATATAAAGCCAATCATGGAATTTATATTTGAAAAAATTATTGACTTTCTTTTTGGCAACAGCAGCAAAAAGAAGAGCAATCAGGGATGAAACACTAGACCAAAATAAAAACTGATGATGGTCGAGATTTGTTTGTCCCAACTTTGATACAACGGGAATGAGCGCCCAAAGCCCCACACAGATAAGAACATATATGATTGCTTTTGTTTTTGAGTGCATCAGTTTATTTTCCCATCCCTAATCTGTAAAAAAAGCTATTTTTTTCAAAGCCCTGGAGGCTTTTTTCATTTGTAAATAATATTTGAGTCATTTCCTCAAACGTCCATTATTATACTAAATAAAACAGTAATTTACAATGAATAAAAACTATCTCCAAGGGATGGTTTTTTAAAATATTTTTATATTTGGCAACTTTTTTCCTGTTCATTCTTTTCTTTAATGATTTTTTAAATTGTAGATATCTTTTTTGTTTCATAAAATTTTTTCCCGTTAAAAATACACATTTGCTTGCTAAGTTATTTAATCCTAATGCAAATTTTTTTATTATTCATTTTTTTAAGTAAATTTACTCTTGCTTCAAAAAATAAATTTAATACAATAAATAATAACTATTATTTGACATTTACATGAACATATTATAATATGTTCATGTATGATATTTAGAAATTCAAATAATTTCGTTAAATATTAAAAAGAGAAAATTAGAGGTAAAAATATTGAATCAAAAATATAAATTCTTAATTATTTTTGGGGTATTTACTTTTTTTTATTTTATGCCTTTCAATAATTTGGCAATACCACAGCCAATAGTAGAATCTTTACTGATGGCACAAGAATATGCACGTGAACATATATTATTATGTTTAATTCCAGCTTTTTTTATCGCAGGAGCCATTGCAAATTTTATCAGTCAGGAAAACGTTATCAAATATTTTGGAGCAAAGACCAATAAATTTATCAGTTACTCAATTGCCTCAATTTCGGGAACTATCCTGGCAGTTTGCTCATGTACAGTCTTGCCTCTTTTTGCCGGAATTTATAAACGCGGAGCGGGAATAGGCCCGGCTACTGCCTTTCTATATTCGGGTCCCGCCATTAATATATTAGCAATTATTTTAACTGCACGTGTCTTGGGATTCGAGTTGGGAATTGCCCGTGCTATCGGTGCAATTATTTTTTCAATCATTATTGGGCTTCTGATGCATTTTATTTTTTATAAGGACGAACAAAAAATACAGACAAGACAAACTAGTGTCGCCGACACTAGTAGCGAAAAAGAAGGAAGAACTTTAAAGAAAATAATATTTTATTTTGCTACCATGATAGGAATATTGGTTTTCGCGAATTGGGGCCAAGATGATTCAATTGAAATTTGGCAAATGATTTATAACTTTAAATGGTTAATCACCGGTATACTTTTAGTCATTTTAATTTGGATGCTTATCAAATGGTTTAGTAAAGAAGAGCTAATTCATTGGACAAATTCAAGTTGGGATTTTGCCTTACAGATACTGCCTCTTTTACTAGGGGGCGTATTGGTAGCAGGACTTTTACTGGGTAGACCCGGGAATGAAGGATTAATCCCAAAAATATGGATTGAAAATTTAGTTGGTGGAAATAGCTTATGGTCAAATTTATTTGCTTCGGTCGTTGGTGCTTTGATGTATTTTGCTACTCTTACCGAAATACCTATTTTACAGGGGCTATTGGGTGCAGGAATGAATAAAGGTCCGGCTTTGGCACTTTTGTTGGCTGGTCCAGCATTAAGTTTACCCAACATGCTGGTTATTAGAAGTATTGTTGGTACAAAAAAAACAATAGTGTTTATTGCTTTGGTTATTACAATGGCAACATTCAGCGGAATGTTGTTTGGTTATTTTTTTAAAATTTAAAAACATAAGGAGTCACGGAAAATGAAAATTGAAATTTTAGGAACAGGCTGCCCAAAATGTAAAAAATTAAGCGAGTTAACGCAGACAGTTGTTCAAGAACTTGGTATATCGGCAGAGATTAAGAAAGTAACTGATATCAATAAAATAATTGATTACGGTGTTATGGTTACTCCAGCTCTAGTTATTGATGGAGAAATAAAGGCTGTAGGTAAAATACCCAGCAAACATGAAATTACTGAGTGGATTAAAGAGAAAAAATAATAAAAGTGAATCTCCTCCGCAGAAGAGCTGCGTTGATTTAAAGCATAAACGATTAATAATAAAATATTCTAATGATTTTGTTTCAAGTAAAATATATTTCAAATGAAAGGAAGTAAAAAATTATGACTTTACCTAAAAATAATAAAAAATATTATTCAATTATGGTGCTATTGATTATCTTTTTAACCGCTTTTTCTGCATTCGCTTTTTCTTCACCCTTAAAAGAAGGTTACCCTGCACCCTCTTTTAGCCTTAAAACCATAGAAGGAGACAATTTTAATCTAAAAGATCAAAGGGGAAAACAGAAACTTCTTATCCTTTACTTTTATTCACAAAACAATGACGATTCTCTTATAGGGATAAAAAAATTAGTAAAATATTTTGAAGATTATATTACACAAGAAAAATATAAAGTATTCCTTATAAATACACAAGAAGAATTACAAGAAGAAGATATTCAACTAATAAAAACATATTTATCTGATAATAAAATACCATTCCCGATTATATTAGACAATCAGAAAAGAGTTCGCGAATTATATAATATTGAAGCTTTACCCACTGCAATCTTTTTAAATAGCAACTTAGTTGTTAAGAGGATATATCCGGGTCTTGCCTCCAA
>CBFCZX010000165.1:0-3359 GCA_965602765.1 uncultured Atribacterota bacterium
ATATTAGCCTTTGTACTGATCGATTCCTTTTCCAAAAGGCTTAACATAGGTATCAGTATGGTTTCAGGTATTCGTTTTTGAAGCTCTTTGGCGATATATAAAGAATTACCTGTACCTGAAAAATAATAAATATTTACATTGTTCATCAAAAAATCCCTCCTGTCCGTTATTATAATTTCCTTATTCCTATGTATATAAATAAGCTTCTTCTCATCTATGTCAGTTATTTTTGTGAATTTTCCTTGACTCTAAATAACACTATCTGCTTTATCAGATCATAAGGAATTGGTTTGTTGATCGGAAATTTTATGGATCCTTTAGCTATTCGATAATTTGATAA
Source organism: uncultured Atribacterota bacterium (assembly GCA_965602765.1). Classification (GTDB taxonomy): domain Bacteria; phylum Atribacterota; class Phoenicimicrobiia; order Phoenicimicrobiales; family Phoenicimicrobiaceae; genus JAYEGH01. The sequence goes on from CBFCZX010000165.1 coordinate 341, forward strand.
TTTATCACCTCGTCCGCACCGGAAGCCGCTAAACGGATTACCCTTCTTGTATTTTCTAAAATATCACGGATATCTCTTGGAAATTGTTGGATATATTCATCGACAGATTTGAATTCCCTTTTTGCAGTCATTATATTTTTTACCTTTATTGATAATATATTTTAGAAAAATTCTTTTATTGTTTAAAAGCAACATGTATTAAATCACCCATCTCTTTAATAATCTGCTTCACTCTATCAGAAATGCCATCCAGAACAATAAATCCATGAATCATATCTTCATAGCATTTTTGGATTACGGAAATACCTGCAGCTTTCAATTTTTCTGCATAAGCATTCGCTTCATCTTTTAATACATCATATCCTGCTGTGATGATGTAGCTCTTTGGTATCATTGAAAAATTATTGCTGATAAGCGGTGAAGCCGAAGAGTGACAAGCTTCACCAGAATGGTTGAGGTATTTATTAATAAACCATTGCATATCTTCTTGTGTAAGACCATAATCCTTGCCAAATAATTTGTATGATTCGGTATTCAGGGAAGATAAATTCATAACCGGAAATATCAAGAATTGAAATTTAAATATCGGTAAATCTTCAACTATAAGCATATGTGAAAGTGCAGCAGCTAAATTGCCGCCGGAGCTGTCTCCACAAACTGCAATATTGGAAGGATCACCGGAATAATCTTTAATATGCTTTTTTACCCAACTGCAAGCCTCGCAACAATCCTCCAGTGCTGTGGGGAATTTATTTTCCGGTGCCAAACGATAATCCACCGATACAATCAGACATCTTGCAAATTTTGCTATTTTCCTGCAAAAAACATCATGTGTATCGATGTTTCCTGCAAACCAGCCTCCTCCATGAATAAAAATTAATACTGGCAGAGTCTGATTCTCTAAAGGATTATAAATCCTCACTCGAATTCTTTCTTTTTCTGCAGGTATCAGGACATCGCCCACCGATACTAATGGTGGAGGCAAGTCATTGTATTTTATTAGATTAAGATTTATATTCTTACGAATTGCGTTCAGTTCTTTTTCTTGAATTTCTTTGCTATTTGCCTGCTGGTGTAAATAATTCAGTAAATCAGCATCAATTGGTATATTCATGGTATCATTCCTTGTAGATATTGTTTTTCTTCTAATAATTTTTTTTCTCAACCATATACATACGATTGATTCAAATCTGTTCTAATACGATCAAATTATTTTTAGAAAATAGACTATTTTTTTGAAGCTTATCAACTTTTAATTCTTCGGCATCATATTTTCCATCATTTCCTTTAATCCTTCCTGTTGTTCCAAAGTATTTTGTTTTACGTTTTTATATCCTCCTATAATTTGAGGTTTTATTATTTGGTTCCATTAGTCCGCTTACTATTCACTTTAAATAGAATTTATTGATAAAATTCTTCTGTTTTTACGAATGGAATAGAGATTTTCTGGTTTTATAATATATTCAACCATCTAAAGATATTATCCTTCTTTTATTCGAAAAATTAATTCCATTTTAAGAGAGTAGGCATTTAAAAAAATAGAATGAATATTTGGTTGACAATCCTGCTACTACCGATCTGATAAATCTGATATAATAAACGACAAATATCGGATATTTTTAATAAAAAATTCTCTATAGGAAACAAGGAGAAATCATGAGTAAAAAAGTTAACAAAGCAAAAAAAGCTTATAAAAACCTGGATTTTTTGGACAGTCATGATGCCCGGATCATTCGAATCTTGTCTGAACTACTCGAACCGATGCAGAGATTCAATAAGCAAAGAATTAAAAACACCATTGTATTTTTTGGGTCTGCTCGTACGAAATCACAGCTGGATGCAAAAAAACATCTAACTACAGTCCAGAACTGTATTAGCCGATCAACCGACAAAAGCAATCCTGTTTTACAAGAAAAATTGGAAGTTGCCCAGCATCAGATTTTTCTCTCACGTTATTACCAAGATGCGGTCGAACTGTCCAAACGTTTGACCGACTGGTCAAAATCCTTAAATCCAACATCCCGATTTATAGTAGCTTCAGGAGGGGGATTTGGTATGATGGAGGCAGCGAACAAGGGTGCTGTCGAAGCAGGTGGTAAATCAGTCGGTTTAAATATTAGTATTCCGATGGAACAAAATCCCAATCAATACATTACCCCTGAATTGAATTTCGAATTTCACTACTTTTTTATGCGTAAGTTCTGGTTTGTTTATCTGGCCAAAGGGATGGTAATCTTTCCGGGCGGATTTGGAACCCTTGATGAATTATTTGAAGTTCTTACACTTATGCAGACAAAAAAACTGGGAAAACGCCTTCCCATTGTTGTTTACGGTTCGGAATACTGGAAGCAGGTTATCCATTTTGATGCAATGCTTAAATATGGCACCATCAGCAAAGCTGACCTCAAACTGATTCAATTTTGCAATTCGGTCGATGAAGCCTTTGATTATCTCACTGAAGAACTCACCAAGCTTTACCTGTCTTCAGAGTAAACGTATATGAATCATTTTATTTTAATTTAACATAGCTTCTTTCCATAAGTTATTAATTCGATTACAAAAACAATTTGCTTAGTTTATCAATGACTTCGACAATCCTCTGTTCACGATTCGATTTAGACCAGTTGATGATTCCTGAGCCGGTGACGAATGCTCCTTTGGATTCGCACAATTTTTTCATTTGGCCTATGGTGTGGTTTCCTCCCATCCATGGATATGGAAACTGCTGGGTAGCTAAAAGTGCAACTTTTTTACCCTCCAATGAGGTAACCTGTGCCAGGTAGGCTGACATGGGTGATGACAAAGAAAAGGCCTGGACCGGCGAACCAAATACCAGTGCATCATATTGCCCGACATCAGGAAGGTTTTCGAATTTGATGTTTTTTACTCTTGGTGTTACCTTACCGACTACTTTTATTTTTTCGAGGTCTACTAAATGCCCTTCCGTAATGAGTTTTTTCTGAAGTTTTTGGGCAACAGAAAAGGTATTACCGGTTTGAGAATATATAATGATTCCGAT
>CBFCZX010000166.1:0-3345 GCA_965602765.1 uncultured Atribacterota bacterium
ATTTCATAATTATTTTTATATTTTTCGGATAACCAATCAATTTTCATCAACGAAGGGGATGAAAAAAATGATAAGAGAAAAAAAATTTAAAATTTCAAAATTCCTTCGATATTTTGCGCTGACAGTTCTTTTAATCCTGGGAATATTACTTTTTATTTTTTCCTTATTATCCGGTACAGAGAGATTGGGAGGAGGAATTATCAAAATTATTTATAATTCTCCCAATGCTTTGCCATGGCTGATATTATTAATTTTTATATTTATTGCTTTTAAATGGGAAATATTAGGCGGATTATTAATACTTTCAATGGGAGTGTTTACTGTTTTCTTTTTTAATACATCAGACAATCTTTTTGTTCTTTGGGTTATCTCAATACCTCTGATTTTAATAGGAGCGTTGCTGGTCATCGCTTGGTACATTGGCAAACATTAAAAGGAACAGTTCTTTCAACAGAAATTATGGAGACTATATAAATGAAAATTAAAAAGATAATACGCTCAAAGAGAAAAACAATCGCTTTACAGGTCTGCAGTGATACATCTTTAATAATCCGTGCTCCTTTTCATGCAACTGATGAAATCATTGAAAGAGTGATTCTAAAACACAACAAGTGGCTAGAAAAAAAGCAAAAGGAAATTATATTAAGGGATTTAAAATATCCTGCGAAGAGATTTTCCGATGGAGAAAAATTCTTTTTTTTAGGAGAAGAATATAGGCTGCATCAAGTAAAAGAACAAGAAGAACCGCTTATCTTAAGAAAAGGACATTTTCTTCTGATAAAAAATTTAAATAATCCCAGAGATATTTTTATCAATTGGTATAAAAAAATGGCTCGGGCAACAATAAACCAAAGAGTGGTATGGTTTGCGCATAAATGGGGATTTAAGTTTAACAAGATTACCATTACCAATGCTCAAAAACAATGGGGTTCCTGCTCTCATTTAGGGAATTTAAATTTTTCCTGGCGTCTCATCCTGGCTCCCTTAGCAGTTATCGATTATGTTGTTATTCACGAACTGGTTCATCTTGATGAAAAAAATCATTCAAAGAAATTTTGGAAGAAAGTAGAAAAATATTTTCCGGAATATAAGATACATCGAGAATGGTTGAAAAAGAATGGGTGTTTATTGAGATTTTAATACTCTATGCATTTTCATCCCGGTTCTGGTGAAGATAAATTTAATCATTTCAACATCGATACCAATTGGAAAATTAGCCTGGATTATGCTGAAAAGATAGGATTAGGCCATCAAAAATATGAATTGGTTGAAGTAAATTAGTAATACACTAAAAAGAATGAAGAATTTTTATAAAAAGGAAATTTCTAAAAAAACCCTACTCGGAAATTTAATAATTTGAGTAAAAAATTCGTAAAATTTACAGTGATTTTACCGCAGTAGACGGTATTAGTTTTGAGATGCAACGAGGTGAAGTCTTTGCTTGCGTACTTTAACGGAACAGATAAAACTACTACACGGAAAGCCTGGAGGAACTGCATGTCCGGTTCAATAGATTACCGTAAAAATAAAAGAAAAACCTTAATCCATAAACCAATTGGTTTTATATGGATTAAGGTTTTCCCTAGCATTAGTAATAGGAACAGCTAATCTTTGGAGTACCATCCTTGAGGAGGACCACATACTCCGGATGATGAATTGCAAATTAGATTGTTGCCTTCTTCGATGATTGTAGACTCTATTTTTTGGGTGTATTCAATAATCCCATTTTCCTTATTATCAACATCTGTATTTTTATTATTCATAGATTGAGAAACACTATAGAATAATACCGTGAATGGTATAATTGCTAATAAAAGTAGAAAAGATATTTTTTTCCTAATAAACATTTTCTATCTCCTTAAACCCTTTTTATTTAGATTTTTAGCAATAAAGGTATGATAATAAAATGTTTCTAAACAAAAAAAGCCGGTAGTCTGGCAATCCTGGTGCATAAAGCACTTTAGACCCATAACTTTGCGTCCTATCCTTTAAGATAGTTTGCCTTTTTCAACTTTTAGCGATAATTTATTTATATTTTCAACTTACTTCTCTATTTATAATATTCCCTAATATATCATATTTTAGACATAATTATTTTGAAAAAATACCTATAAATAATATAATTAGAATTTGAAAAATGCGAAGATATGGAATTGGACTTCAGAGGTTTACAAAATAGTAGCATATTGAAAAAACGAAAATGGTAGGTGGGAATGGTCGGAAAAGCAAGAATTCATTACAGTATCAAAGGAATGGGTTTGCTGATATCTTTTTTCATTTATTTTTCCTGGAAAATTGTCTTTAAAATTTGCATATCTGATTAAGTTAAACCGGACCGGATTTTCCTGAATTCATATTTTCTAAAAAATATTTTAAGTTCCATACAGAATCCCGTAGAGAACGGCGGGTATTGGAAAATTCTTCTTTTTTGAATGCATCTTCCAAATCCTGTTTATTTCCCATTTTTCCAACGGCAATGACTGCAATAATTTCATAATCCTCACTGATATTAAGGGTTTCACGGGTTTTTTGTCTTTTAAATCCTCCCATACCATGAGTGATTAAACCTCTCTTTTGGGCTTCCAGGCTTAGATAGCCCCAGGCAGTTCCAGAGTCAAATTGGTGCCAGCGATTCTCTTTACCATTATAAGCAAAATAACGGTGAGCAAGCACTAAAATTAATACGGGTGCATTTTTAGCCCAAAGTTGATTTTTCTCGGTCAATAACGAATGCATCAGATTTAGTTCAATTTCATCGGATGCAACTAAAAATCGCCAGGGCTGCTCATTAAAGCAGGATGGGGCATAACTTGCAGCTTCCAGGATTGCCTGTAGATCCTTTTCGGGTATTTTTTCTGAGCTAAACGCTCTAGGAGACCATCTCTCTTTGATTTCCCGCATAATATTGTGGGTAAATTGACGTTTCATCTTTTTACCTCCTATCTTCTCGAATTATTTTTATACTAATTAAATCAAATAAATTTGTTGAGTATTTATCAGTTAACAAATAGCAGGTATCATGTTTGAGTTATCTCGGTTAATTTTAGGAATAATTTATTAGTTCAGTGGATATTTCTTTCCAAAAAAATTATAGAATACCCGGTCATATAACAGGTTGTTGATATTTGCAGGACTTTTTTCTTCATCAGGATATCCCAGTGCAATAATGGATAGAATACTGATATTTTTAGGAATGTCAAGTATTTCTCGCATGAATTCTTCAGATGTTTTCGATTCGGAGTGTTTTCGGTTTCTGATCTGAATCCAGCAGCTTCCTAATCCCATCCATTCTGCGGTGAGCATGATATAAGTCGAGGCAATGGATGCATCTTCGATCCAGGCGTC
>CBFCZX010000167.1:0-3332 GCA_965602765.1 uncultured Atribacterota bacterium
TTTTTAAAGATGTTTTATATTTTATTTATTTTTATCAAATTCATCTTCTATTTCCCCAAATATTTCTTCCAGAAGATCCTCTATTGTAACAACTCCCCTATTCTTTTTATTTCTATCAATAACTACTGCGATGTGTATTCTCTTTTTTTGAAATTCATTTAGAAGATTGGATAACCTTTTTGTTTCTAAAACATAATATGGATTGTGGACTATGTTCATTGAGTTTATTTTTTCTTTCATGGTTCCATTCGATTGATTCATTAAAAAATCCTTTGCATAAATAAATCCAACGATATCATCAAGATTGTTTTTATAGACCGGGATTCTGGAAAGTCCTTTTTCATTCATCAAGTTAATTGCTTCTCCCATTGTAGCATTTTCTTTGATAGCAATAACCTGTTTTTTAGGAATCATAACGTCTTTTACATATATTTCGTCTAAATTTAATATTTTATCAATCATGCTTTTTTCTTTCTTCTCAAGCACTCCTTCTTTTTCCCCTACTTCAAAGAACAATTTTAAATCCTTTTTGGTATATATTAGTTTTAAAGGAATATACTTTTCTCCCGTAATTATCTTTATAATAAAATTTGATACCCAACTCAATGCCAATTCTACCGGATAAAGAACGCTGGAAGCTATTTTTAAAAAACCTGCTGCTTTCATTGAAATCTGGTCAGGATAATTTTGGGCAATAGTCTTAGGAATGATTTCACAAAAAATTAAAATAACAAGGGTGGTTACAATAACAGAAAATGTAACACCTCTATCTCCCCAATAGTAAATTGCAAGTGATGAAGAAATTGTAGAGGTAAGTATGATTGCAATATTTGTCCCGGTTAATACCACTCGTAAAAACTGATCGGGTTTTTTTATAATATCAGAAATTGTTTTTGCTTTTTTATTGCCCCTTTTTCCTAGATTTTTTAAATGTAACCGGTTAGATGCAATAACCGCAGTCTCTGCTCCCGAAAAAAATGCTGCCATAAGCAAACAAATAAATAATATAATTATATTGATAACAATCCATTCTTTTGAAAAATCCATCATATCACCTTAAGAAAATAATTTATTCTTCAACTTTCTTGTTTTCCTTTGTAAGTTTTATTATTTTTACTCTTCTAATCCTGTTTTTTATAACCCGTTCAATTTTTATCAATATGTTTTTATAAATAATCTCTTCCGATTCTTTTGGTATTCTCTCGATTAATTTATAGATAAAACCACTAAGCGTTTCGAAATCATCTTCCGGAATATTTATGCCTAATATTTCATTAATTGTATCAATATCAACTATCCCATCAGCAATGATCGTATTTTCATCAATTTTCCTATATAATTCTTTTTCCTTATCATATTCATCAATGATTTCTCCGACAATTTCCTCCAATACATCTTCCATGGTAATCAGACCATCGGTTCCACTGTATTCATCAATAACTATGGCTATTTGAATTCTGTCTTTTTGAAAAATATCCAATAGCTCGTCAATTTTTTTATTATCTGGTACAAAATAAGCCTTTCTTAATATTTTCCTTATCTCAAATTTTTCTTTTAATTGAAATGCTTGTTTATGAATCTTTAAAATATCTTTAACGTATAATATTCCGATAATATTATCAATGGTTCCTTCATATACCGGGATTCTCGAATGACCGGATATCCTGATTAGATTAACCAGCATGTCAAGAGTGATATCATGTGGCGCAAAAGTAATATCCACGCGTGGTATCATAACTTCCTTTACAGTCGTGTCCCCAAATTCAAAGATATTTTTAATCATCTGTTTTTCCTGTTCTTCTATAACTCCTTCATCCTTACCTACATTTATCAATGAAATCAGATCTTCTTCGGTAATCTCTCTTTTTCTGCTTTTTTTATTCATCCCGAGCATTATGTATAGACCGTTAATAAGAAGTTTTATTAATTTTATCATTGGCAGGAAAATCAGAGAGATGAATCCAACGGTTCTGGCAACTCTCTTGGAAATCTTCTCTGCATGAGTAATCGCCAGTGATTTCGGAACAACCTCGCCGAAGACTAGAATAATGAATACCATAACACCGCTTGCAATCCCTACGCCTATATTTCCAAAGATTTTTATTGCCAGGTAGGTTGCCAAGGAAGAAGCGGTAATATTGACAAACATGTTACCGATAAGGATGGTAATTAACGTTTTTTGAGGATCTTCAAGCAGTTTTATAATAGATTCTACCTGAACTGTATGCTCTTTTTCCTGTAATTTTTTTATATGTAATTTACTTAAAGAAAATAAAGCAGTCTCTGCTCCCGAAAAAAAGGCAGACAGAGCTAAAAATATCAATAAAGCAAAAACTTCTAAAATCAGTATATTAATTTGACTAAGGTCGTCCAACAACAATCACCGTAACTTTATAATTCTGAATTTTTTTCAATTTTATAAACTGGGTTGAAATATTCCCGGTTTATGCATCTTAGGGGATTAAGAACTCAAAAATATGAAAAAAACTTGAGTTCTTTAATCCCCAATTGATTGATAATTTTTTAAAATATATTCAAATAAATTTAATTTACATATTTACAAACGTGTCAAGTGAATTATGCAGGTTTTACTTTCATATTAGACACGACTCTTTTTCTCTGAAGCAATAACACCAATACCAAAACGGCAATTCCCGCTCCATCAGTTAGTAATCCCGGGGTCAATAACGAGAATGCACTAAGAACCAATAATATTCTCTCATGTATCAGGGTATGATCTAGCAAGTACCCGCCTGCTGCTGCTCCCAGGGCTAACACACCGGCTAAAGCTGTAACAATTAATAATAAAGTATGTCCAATTGTGCTATCTATAAATAACAGACCGGGGTCAAGGGCAAATAGATAGGGAATCATAAATCCCGCTACCGCTAATCTCACAGCAATAAATCCGGTCTTCATGGAATTTCCACCGGAAATTCCTGCTCCGGCATAAGCTGCTACTGCCACCGGCGGGGTAAGGTCAGCAATAACTCCAAAGTAAAGAATAAATAGATGGGCAGCCAAAGGGTTTACCCCCAAATCAACTAAAGCAGGTGCAGCCATAATAGATAGAATGATGTACTTTGCAGTTGTAGGAAGCCCCATTCCTAATAAGATAGACGCAATCATGGTGAAGAATAGAGTTAACATCAGATTTCCACCGCCCAACATTACCAGCCCATTAGCAATTTTTAATCCTAAGCCGGTAAGAGTTACTGCTCCCACTACCATTCCAGCACAAGCACAAGCCGCTGCCACACCTAAGGCGCTCTTGGCTCCATCTTCAAAGGCTTCACCTAATTTCTTTAAATTTAAACGGGTCTCAGATTTTA
>CBFCZX010000168.1:0-3329 GCA_965602765.1 uncultured Atribacterota bacterium
GAAAATAATACCAGGAGGAGAATTTTATGATAAATGAAGTAGAACTTGTTTGGGACGCAAAAGCAATGGCAGGAGAGAATCCGAATTGGCAACAAGAAGAACAGGCATTGTACTGGCTTGACATGTATAAACCTTGCATTCATATTTATTTTCCTGAGGAGAAGCGAGATGAACAATTAATTTTAAACAAAAGGATAGGGTGTATGGCATTGAGGCAAAAAATACCAAATAGTATTATTGCCGGAATGATTGATGGTATATATTATATTGATCTTAAAACAAAAAAATTGAATTTCATTGATAATCCCGAATCTGCTTATCCAAATAACCGTTTTAATGACGGAAAATGCGACCCCCAAGGAAGATTCTGGGCAGGCACCATGTCTATGGAAGGTGACGAAGGGAAACAAGATGTGCCTTCAGAATCTTCGCTTTATTGTGTCTATCCTGATTTAACGATTAAAAAAAGAATTGGAGAAATTAGAATAGCAAATGGATTGTGCTGGGATGTTAATAAGAAATTGATGTATTTTATTGATACACCCTCCAGAGAAGTAAGCGTTTTTGATTATGATGCAAATACCGGTAATATAGCAAATAGAAGAGCATGTATACATTTTCCTGCAGGGGTAGGTGTTCCCGATGGAATGACAATTGATGAAAACGGCATGTTATGGATTGCGCATTTTGGTGGTAGCAGAATTTCTCACTGGAATCCTGAAAGTGGCCAAATATTGAAAGAGTATTTTTTTCCAGTTTCAAATATCACTTCGTGTGCTTTTGGAGGAAAGAACTTGAATGAATTATATGTCACCACAGTAAGAGCAGGTTTAAATCATCATCAAGTAAAAAAGCAACCTTATGCTGGCGGATTATTTCGATTAACGACTAATGTGCAAGGAGTTCCTACTTATAAATTTTCCGGTTAGACACCCTGCATTGAGGGAAAGGGTAAAAAATGTTGAAAATTAATCATTATATAATATATATTTTAAAGTATCTTCCAATATAAAATGCTCGTAAATTTCTATAAAAACAGCTGAATAAATTGACAAATTAATACGATAATCGTATAATAAAATACGATTATCGTATTAATTATTGGAGAAGCGGAGGAAAAATGGCAATAAAAAATGAAACATTAAAGTTGGGAGAAGAGATTGACGATCTTTTAGTCGGTTTACTTGAAATTATATGGGAACATGTCTCTATGGCGCATGTCTCATCTGAGACCATTTCTTTTAGTATTACCGAACATTACCTCATTGAGTTTCTTGGAAAAAGAAAAACAGCATCCATGAGCGAATTATCCAGATTGTTTCATGTCGTTCCCACCACGATGACAAGCATTATTGATCGATTGATGAGAAAGGGGTATCTTAACCGGACTCAATCAAAGGAAGATAGGCGGGTTGTTCTGGTCCATTTATCAGAAAAAGGTAAGGACTATTATCACCGACATCGTGAAGAATCCGTTCAATTACTCTCAAATTTATTATCCGGATTACCGGACAATGGGAAAAAATTTTACAAAAGCTTAAGGGAACTGAATCAAAATCTAATACATTTAAGAAAAGATCATAAATAAGAGAATTTGTAAAAATATATCTCTACCGAGTGAAAGGAAAATTAATGGAAACAAAAGAAGAAAAAATTAATTGGTATACCCGGACTGAAAAAGATCTTGCGGAGTATTTTAATGTTGACATTTCGGGAGGATTATCATCAAAAGAGGTAAAAAACCGACTGGACAAATATGGCTTCAATCAATTGAAAGAATCTAAGGGAAGAACCATGCGGGACATGTTTTTTGATCAGTTTAGGGAAACCCTTGTGCTTATTTTACTTATTTCTGCGGTTGTTTCAATATTTTTAGGAGAAATAAGTGATGCGATAGTCATTGCAGTTATTTTATTTTTAAATGCCTTTCTGGGTGTTATTCAGGAGTACAAAGCGGAAAAATCATTAGCAGCATTAAAAAAATTAACCGTTCCGGATGCTCTTGTGTTGAGAAATGGCAGGCAAGCAAAAATAAAATCTTATCAACTTGTACCAGGTGACATTGTTCTACTTGAATCCGGTGATAGGGTTCCGGCAGATTGTCGATTATTCGAATTAACAGATATGAAAGTGCAGGAATCTATTCTTACCGGAGAATCAGAACCGGTAGAGAAAAACAGCCAAATCATTGAACAGGATAAAGTTTCACTTGGTGATCGCATAAATATGGCTTATATGGGCACAACAATTATTTCCGGCAGGGGAAAAGGAATTGTCGTTGCTACCGGTATGGATAGTGAAATGGGAGAGATTGCAGGCATGCTGGAAGAGGCAAAAAGGGAATCGACTCCACTTCAGAAAAAATTAAATATCGTGGGGAAAAAATTGGGTTTATTGATATTGATGATTGTAGCAATAGTTGTCTTTATCGGGTGCATCCGGGGTATTGAATTTTTTGATATGTTTATGATTGGAATATCTTTGGCGGTTGCAGCTGTTCCTGAAGGCTTGCCTGCGGTGGTGACTATTGTTCTTGCTCTGGGAGTGCAGCGGATGATTAAAAAAAATGCAATTATACGAAGATTACCTGCCGTCGAAACATTGGGCGCAACCACTGTAATATGTTCCGATAAGACGGGAACACTGACTCAAAATCAAATGACAATAGAAAAATTAGCCTTACCGGACAGAACAATAGAAGTTGAAGGTGTGGGTTATCAACCTTTCGGGCAGTTTACGCATGAAGGAAAACCGATTCAGCCGAGTGATGAAATTACCCTATCTCTTTTATTAAAAGGAGCTGTTTTATGCAATAATGCAATCCTACAACAAAATGATGAGAGCCAGCAATGGGAAATCATCGGTGATCCGACCGAAGGTGCACTGGTGGTTGCAGGTGCAAAAGCTGGTTACCAGAAGAAAGGATTGGAAAATGAATATCCACGCATAAGGGAATTCCCCTTTGATTCGGATAGAAAAAGGATGTCCACTATTCATAGTAGCCCTGAAGGGAAATTATTTGTATTTGTTAAAGGAGCCCCTGACCAAGTGATTAGCCGATGCAAATATTATCTGGAAGGGAAAGAGCAAAAGATATTCCATGATTCTATAAAGGAAGAAATACTAAAGAAGAATAGAGATTTTGCGGATTCGGCATTACGTGTCTTAGCAGTAGCTTACCGACATCTTTCCGAAAGAGAAGAAAAAGATTTAAAGCAAAATTTAAAAAATGAAGATATCGAAAATGATTTGATTTTCTTAGGATTAATGGCAATGATAGATCCTCCACGCAAAGAAGCGGTTCATTCGGTAAATACCTGTCGAAAAGC
>CBFCZX010000169.1:0-3319 GCA_965602765.1 uncultured Atribacterota bacterium
TATTTCTTTATTTTGTTTGTAATTGAAATTTCTTTGTTCTGCTTCTTTCCGTTTTTTATCTTTATCCGTTGATTTAGAATTAAGCTTTACTTGTTTTTTCTGATTGACCACAGATTGACTACCTATGTTTTTTTCAAGTATTTCAGCCCTCTTCTCTATAAAATAAGAATAATTACCGGGATAATCAATCATTTTACCATCTCTGATTTCGATGACCCGATGAATGAGATTGTCTAAAAAGTAACGGTCGTGAGAAACAATCAGAATAGTGCCTTTGTATTTTAACAATGCTTTTTGAAAAAGGTCTTTTGTTGCTATATCCAGATGGTTAGTCGGCTCATCAAGAATAAGAAGATTAGATTTTTCCATGAGCATCTTGGCCAGGGTTACTCTGGATTTTTCTCCACCCGAAAGCACATTGATTGGTTTATGGATACTGTCACCGGAAAAGAGAAAAGCTCCCAATAGAGTTCTTCTTTCTTCGCTTGACATGGGACTTGATATCGCAGATATTTCCTGCCAGATGGAATGCTTGTAATTCAGGTTTTGTGCACTTTCCTGGGAAAAAAAAGCCATACTTACTTTATGTCCTAAAGTTACAGAGCCGGTTGAAGAAGCTTCCCTTTGACTGATTAATCGGGAAAGGGTTGATTTCCCCGCACCATTAACACCAACCAGGGCAACTTTTTCCCCGCGATGTATCGTAAAATTTAAATAACTGAATACCCGGTCATCAGAATAGATTTTGCCCAGATCTTTTGCCGTGATAACACTATCACCGCTTCGAGGACATTCCGGGAACCTTATCCGAATATTTTTTGCTGTTTTTTCTATTTTAACCGTCGGCATTTTTTGAAGCATCTTTATCCGGCTCTGCACCTGGACTGCTTTGGTATTTTTATAACGAAATCTTTCAATAAAACGTTCCGTTTTTGCAATTTTTATTTCCTGATTTTGAAACTGTTTTTGTAACAGCTCCCTTCTTTTAACTCTTTCTTTCAGATACCAGGAAAAATTTCCCTTATAAATCGTCAACTTATAATGGCCGAGTTCAACAATTTGCGTAACCAGTTTATCCAGGAAATATCGGTCATGAGAGACAGTGATAATGGTTCCGGGAAATTTTGCAAGCCATTTTTCCAGCCATTCAAGGCTTTCCGTATCCAGATGATTTGTCGGTTCATCAAGTAGAAGGATATCCGGAGAAGAGAGAAGCAGGGATGTCAAAAAGATTCGCATTTTCCATCCACCGGAAAATTCACTGCAGCTACGGGAGAAATCTTTTTCCCGGAATCCCAATCCTTTGAGCATTTTTTTTGCCTGAACGGAAAATGTATAACCGCCTTTCACTTCGAAAAGGTGGGCGGCTTGTTCATATTTTTTAAAGGCAGTTTGAAATCCTGGGGAATCAGAAGGGACAGAAGACAAGTATTTTTCATGTTTGATTAGAGTGTTTTCCAATTCAGCTATCCCTGACTTTTCTTTTAAAAAAAGGAGAAGATTTTTACTGCTGCCAAGTTCGATGATATCCTGCGGCAGATAGCCGATTTCCTGATTTTTAGGTTTAGTGATGTCTCCTTTATCGGGATGGAATTTTCCGGTAATCACCCTGAAAAGAGTGGTCTTTCCGGTTCCGTTATTACCTACTAAGCCGATACGGCTTCCAAGGGGAATCTGCCAATTCAAATTTTCAAATAAAGTTTTTTCGGGAAACACAATACTAATATTTTCAAGGGAAATCATAGATATTTTCTCCTGTTTATCCTGGTTGTAACTGTATAGGAGCTAATTTTTCTGTAGAGAATCGGTTTATCGAACCAGAAATGAATTCCATTGGAGATGGATAAGCCCGACATCAATAACAGTCATAGTATATACAAAAAGTTCAAGGTTTTGTATAAAGGATTTACGGTTTTTCTTCAATTGGCAAATTGATATATCTATTATACACGAAATTTTATAAATTTGCCTTAGAATTAAATGATTGTTTTAAGATAGTACATTATTATATAATGAAAAACAAAGATTTATTTTTATTCAAAATTTTTTAAAAGCCCGTGGTTGGATTATGAGAGGAAGAGAGAATTAGAAAATAAAGTGAGTGTTGAAAACGTAAAGAATTATTTTAAAGAAAATAAGTTAGATTACAAAGTGACAGAAGTAAAAGACAGTACTGCGACTGTAGAATTGGCGGCAAAAGCTTTAAAAGTAAAACCAGCCCTTATTGCCAAAACCCTGTCCTTTAAACTCAAAGAGAATCGGAATATTTTGCTGGTTACCAGGGGAGATGCCAGAATTGATAATCGGAAGTATAAAGATTTTTTTAAAGTAAAAGCAAAGATGTTAAAACCCGAGGAAGTTTTAGAGATAACCGGTCATTCGGTAGGTGGAGTATGTCCTTTTGGATTAAAAAATTTTTTGGAGATTTATCTGGATGAATCCTTGAAGGATTTCGAATATGTTTTTCCGGCAGCTGGCTCCGGGAATTCATTTATTAAAATTACCCCGGCTGAATTACAGAAAATAACTAAGAGCATCTGGGTAGATGTCTGTAAAGATTTTTAAGTTTAACAGTGAAAAGGATTATTATGAAAGATAATTATTTATTTGATATAGCCGTGATAGGCGGAGGACCTGCAGGGATGATGGCGGCAGGTCGAGCTGCAGAATTAGGGGCAAGGGTGGTGCTGATTGAAAAAAATGCCTCTGCGGGAAAGAAATTGTTAATCACCGGTAAGGGACGATGTAACTATACTCACTATGAAACAGACAGCAGAAAATTTGCAGAAAATTTTGGCAGGAATGGACGTTTTCTCTATAGTGCTTTATCAAGATTTGGAGTAGCTGAAGTCATTGATTTTTTTGAATCCCGAGGTATGAAGGGAAAAGTGGAACGGGGAAACAGGATATTTCCGGAAAATGGAGATGCCCGGGATGTATTAAATGTTCTTCTAAGATATTTATCACAAGGAAAAGTAGATATTTTGTACCAGGCAGAAGTGTCAGACATTATTTTTAAAAAACAATCGAATCAATATAATTTTCGAATCATCTTGCCTCACTGTGAAATCACATCCAGAAAAGTGATTCTTTGCACCGGGGGAAAATCTTATCCTCAAACCGGTTCGACCGGCGACGGGTACATCTGGGCAAAAAAAATGGGCCATACCGTGGTTGAACCTCAACCAGCCCTCAATCCGGTAAAAACCGCCGAAAAATGGGTCAAAGAAGTCCAGGGATTATCCCTTAAGAATGTTTCTCTTCAATTATTTAAAGAGGGAAAAAAGCAGGATGAACGTTTTGGAGAAATGCTCTTTAC
>CBFCZX010000170.1:0-3304 GCA_965602765.1 uncultured Atribacterota bacterium
CCTCCCATTTTCACCGGTTGGTTCTTCCAGGTGATTCGAAAAAGGTTATAAGAATTAATATCCCATAAGCCGATATTTTTTAATTTATCCTTCACCTGCTGTGGCACAAGCTCGGGATTTTCCTGTTCTGCAAAGGTCGGTATAATAATATTTTTCTCTCTAGCCCTTTGTATCGTCCTTTTCATTTGTTCTTTATTAATTGTTAAATCAATCATTTTTTCTCTCCTTTGTATTTAATTATTCGTTAATCAATAGTGAAAAACCTGCCAATGAATCCTCCCTTGTCAGGTTTTTAAGAATTCAACAAATGTATCAACTGCGCGATAAAGAGATTCCAATTCTATATATTCATCGTTTTGATGAGCCTGAGCAATATCGCCGGGACCGAAAATAATGAAAGGTATCTTCTTTACCGGGATGATTGTTGCTCCATCAGTACAATATTTGGTAACCATCACTTCCTTCATTCCGGCTGCCTGTAGAAACTTTTTTACATAAGGATTATCCGAACAGGTAAATATTAGAGGATGATAGTTAAAAATCTCTTCCCTAAACCGTACCTTATGCTTTTTTGCAATCTCTTCACCGGTTTTTCTCACTAATTCTATTACTTTCTCTTTGTCTTTTTCTGAAATTACCCTAAAATCCAGCTGTATTTCCGTATAATTGGGGACAATGTTTACTTGTACTCCACCGTAAAATTGTCCAATATTTATTGAAGTTCTACCCCAAAAAGGTTCTTTTTCAAATATTTTCTCATACCTTTCGGTAATATTCACAACAAACTCACTCCCCGGAATAATTGTATTTACGCCTATCTCGGGAGTTGAGCCGTGAGCAGACTTCCCGTAAATTTTAGCTTTTATCCATAATTCTCCCTTCTCTCCAGTAGAAACCTGAAGATTGGAAGGCTCAGTGATAATAAGGAAATCAGTCTGATCAAAATAACCACTCTCAACTAGATTTTTTGCTCCTCTATACCCCCATTCTTCATCTGCCGTAAGGGCTAATTGAACTGTTTTTTTTGGAATGATTCCCCTTCTTTTTAAAAGCACCGATGCGTAAAGGATGGCAGCCACTCCACCTTTCATATCTGATGCCCCTCTGCCGTACATTTTTTTGTTTTCAATTAATCCTTCAAAGGCAGGTTTTGTCCAATCTTCTTCCTTTGCTCTCACCGTATCTACATGTCCGCAAAGAGTAATATTTCGCTCTTCTTCTCCTTCAATTTTTGCAATAACTGAACTCCTTCCTATTTCTAAAGGAATTAACTCAGAGTGAATGTTATTTTTTAGAAGATATTTTTTTATGTAATCAGAAATTTGATTTTCATCTCCCGGAGGATTTTCACTTTTAATCTGTATAAGACTCCGAAGAAGGTCGACTAATTCTTTTTTTTCTGCATTATTCATTTTAATTCATTGTTTCCTTTACTGCTTCTAAATTGGGATCAATAATAAGTGCTTTTCCACCTGCTTTTTTAGCGCTTTCTACATCTTTTAATCCATTTCCGGTAACTAATACAACTATTTTATCTTTTTTGGAAATTTTCCCTTCCTGTAAACATTTTAGCATACCGGCAAAGGCAGTAGAGCCCGCAGGTTCTGCAAAAATACCCTGTATAGTGCCTAAATATTTAATTGCTTTAATGATTTCTTCATCACTTACTGCAACACCAAATCCATTTAATTCTTTTACATCTCTAACTGCCATCAAGCGATTTCGAGGTATTCCGACAGAGATGCTATCAGCAATCGTGTCCGGCGTAACAAATTTTACTATTCCGTCCCCGTTGATGGCATCTACAATCGGTTTACATCCTTCAGCCTGAACCGCTATTACCTTGGGTAAGTGATCGGTAAAACCTAAGGTTAACATTTCCTTGTAAGCTTTGACTACTCCGGATATAATGCAGCCATCTCCTACAGAAACAAATACAAAATCAGGAGCCTCAAAACTCATCTGCTCAATAATTTCCAGGGCAACCGTCTTTTTTCCTTCTACCATATAGGGATTAAAAGCGGTATTCCGATTATACCAGCCAAATTCTCTAGTTGCTTCGATGGACAGATCAAAGGCTTCGTCATAGCTGCCTTTCACCGCAAAAACCGTGGAACCGAAAACCAACAATTGAGCTATTTTAGCAACCGGTGCGGTTTGGGGAACAAATATATAACTCTTTAAACCTACCGAAGCAGCAGCTCCTGCCAGCGAAGAAGCAGCATTACCCGTAGAAGCACAGGTTATAGTTTTTTCCCCTAATTCCTGAGCCTTTACAATTGCAATGGCTGAAGGTCTGTCTTTTAGAGAAGCCGTTGGGTTTCTACCGTCATCCTTGATCCATAAATTGGGTATTCCGAGATCTTCTCTAATTCTTTTTGCTTTATATAATGGTGTCCATCCCACCTTTAACGGACCTATCTTTTGCGAATCATCTACGGGTAAAAGTGGTAGATATCTCCACATGGAATACTCTGGATTGTTTTTCAGAGTCGTTTTAGTAAAATTTTTTCTGATACGGGAATAATCATAGTTAATTTCCAGGACACCTTCATCTCCGCATTTCGGACAGGTGTATCTCACCTCGCCGGGGTGATATTCCGCCCCGCAGATCAAACATTTTAATTTTTTTATATTGTTCATATCTATTTTTCCTCCCTGGCATATGAATATGAAATTATTAATCCTTTCGGAAGTTGGGCATTTACGATATTGGTCCCTTTTTAGGGGTAAATATAGGTTCCGCTCACGCCTTTTATTGACTTCTCTAGCGATTCCGGATTATTAACTACTGCCTATTTTCCTCCAGCTTCCATGAATTTAATAATAGTTTGTAATATAATATCAACCAAACTTTCTATGTTTTATTTACTGCCCATGGTGAGTGTCATTACTGCTTTTGCTGTATGTAATCTATTTTCTGCTTCATCATAAACAATTGAATGGGGTCCATCAATAACTGAATTTTCAACTTCCTTCTCTCTATCCGCTGGGAGTGCATGCATGTACATTACATCTTTATTGGCAAGTTTCATCATTTCTTCGGTACATTTCCAGGTTTTGCAGGACTCAAGCAAAGCATTAACTACTTCGCTTTTTTGATTGATTGTCCAGCTTCCCCAATTTTTAGGTATGACTATATCTGCACCTCTATAGGCTTCTTCCATATCATGAGTTATGGTTAAGGTTCCCCCATGTTTTTCAGCATTTTCTTTAGCCTTTTTAATAGCCCAATCTGGTAAATCAAATCCTTTTGGATAGGCAAGAGTTACCTCCATTCCATATCTCGGGAATAAAAGAACTT
>CBFCZX010000171.1:0-3288 GCA_965602765.1 uncultured Atribacterota bacterium
AATTTTTAGAACTGCTTCTATTTTTCCGGAGTAAATTTATTTTCGATGAAAGTAAATCCGATATCTAATAAAACGGCAATAATAATTGCCGGTATAGCTCCTTTTAATACTTTAGACATATTTAAATTGGTTAATCCCTCATATATAAATTCTCCTAAACCGCCTGCTCCAATCAATGAAGTAATAATTGCGACACTATTTGCAATTACAGCAGCAAATTTGACCCCGGCAAAGATGGCAGGGTAGGCGTTCGGAAAGCGAACGTAAAATAAAATCTCTCTTTCATTGAGCCCTATCCCTTGCGCAGAATCAATATAGGTATGATCAATATTTTTTAGGCCTGTATAAGTATTTTTAAATAATGGCAGTATGATTCTTAAAATGATGGCAAAAATGGCCGGTTTAAATCCAATTCCCAGCAAGGGGACCACAATTGCCACAACAGCAAAGCTTGGAATTGCTTGAGCTAGATTAGCAAGAATTAGTAAAATAGAAGCTAAATAGCGATTATATAATGAAATTACAGCCAAAGGAATAGCTATCACAATCGCCACAAACAATGCACTATAGGCCAAAAAAAGATGTTCTCCAACGGCTTTAAAAAGGGTACTCATATCATTGTCCATACCTTTTTCTTAATAATGTTTCAAAAAAATTTCCCATGGAATCAAGCAGAACTGCCAGAATGCCAATCCATAATCCGGTAACCATAATAATATTTTTATCATAAAGATGGATTCCTGTTTGGATAGGACCGCCCAAGCCTCCGGCAGCTATCAGTCCCCCTAAAGTAACCACCCCCATTGTAAAGACAATGGCTATTCTAATACCGGCAGCCAATAATGGTAATGCAAGAGGAATCCTTACTTTCCATAAAATTTCTTTATCGGAAAGACCTATAGCCCGGGCAATTTCAATATATTGGAAATCTACATTAGTTAAGCCGACATAGGTATTTCTTGCTATTGGCAGGATAGAATATAAAACAGAGGCGACCAGGGTTGGTTTGACTCCGATTCCAAAAAGTGGGATCAATATTACCAGGAGGGCTAATTCGGGAACCGACTCAATCGCGTTAAGGAAATTCAGGATAATATTAGAGAGATTTTGTCTTTTATATAAAAAAATACCGATACTTATGCCAATAATTATCACAATAATCAGGGTAATGAAAACCATATAAAGGTGCTCAAAAGTTTTAATTCCTAATTGTTGGGTTTTCCATACATATAAAATCATCTTATATTAACCTGGACAAGATTTCATTTGCCAATAAAATACCGATAGGTTTCTCTTCCACGACGACGGCGATAAATTCATTTTTTTCTTTCATCATCGATAAAGCAAGGGCGATGGAGTCTAATGGTTCAAAAACCATTGACTGCTTTATAAAATGCTTCAAATTTTTATCGCTCTTCTGGTAAAGGTCTTGCAGTTTAATATAACCAAGGAGTTTACCTTTTTGCATCACAATTCCTAATTCGATATCTTTTCTTACCATACTTTCTATTACTAAATCGGTTGATGAATCAGATTCAAAGAAGTATTTTTTGTCCAGAGGAATCATTATGTCACTGGTAGTTAAATCTTCAAGATGTTTAAATTTCTTTTTTGAATCAACAATATCTGCAATAAAATCATCAGCAGGATTAACCAATAATTCATTTTTCTTGGCTAATTGTATTAGTTTTCCTTCTTTTAATATGGCTATTCTGTCACCAAGTCGAAAAGCTTCTTCAATATCATGGGTTACAAATATAATCGTTCGATTTAATCTTTCTTTGATTTTTATGAATTCTTCCTGAAGCTGCTTCCTTAAAATAGGGTCAAGTGCTCCAAACGGCTCATCCATTAATAAAAGCGAGGGGTCCATCACCATAGCCCGGGCCAGACCGATACGTTGCTGCTGCCCCCCGCTAAGTTCCTTTGGTCTTCGATTTATAAATTTTTCCGGCGGCAATGAGACAATTTCAAGTAATTCCTTTACTTTTTGCGTAATTTGAGCGTCTGACCAACCCTCCATTTTTGGAACCAGACCGATATTTTCCCGCACAGTCATATGCGGGAATAAACCAATCTGTTGGATAACATAGCCAATATTCTTTCGGAGAATAACCGGATCAAAATCCCGGTTATCTTTCCCATTGATCAAGATCCTGCCCTCATCAAATTCAACCAATCGGTTGATGGTTCGAAGCAAAGTTGTTTTTCCACAACCACTGGGACCCAAGAGAATGAGCAATTCTCCTCCACAAACCTCTAAACTAATCTGATTTACCGCGGTTATATGCCCGTACTTTTTTGTAACATTTTCTATTTTTACACAATCAATTTTATTAAAAAGTTTTTTTGATATAGCCATTTTTATTATTTATTTTAAATATTTTAACCCCGCCAATGGATAAATTTATGGAGTGATGAAACCTTTTTCAATTAAGTATTCTTTAGCGATATCTGATGCTTCCTTTTTGTCAATATCATACAATTTATTGAGTCTTCGCATCGTTTCAGTATCGATTTGGTCTTCTAATATTTTAAATATTTTTAATAATTCTTCGTTTTCCGCCATTTCTTTACGAATAATGATAACGGCATCATAGGGAGGTAATGCTCCCTTATCATCTTCTACAATACTCAGGTTATACAAATCCACCCGGGAATCGGTAGTATAGGCACCTATAGCATCAACCTGATTGTTCTTGATCGCTTCATACATTAAGGTTGGCTGCATTTGTCTTACTTCTCCAAAGGTAAATCCGTAGACTTTGTCAATTTGCGGTAGACCATCCGGACGGGAAGCAAATTCCGGATCAGTGCCCAGACTTAAATCCTCAGCATAGGGTTCAAGTTCGCTTAAACGAACAATATTATGTTCATCCACCCAATCCTTATGTAAGGCAATGGCATAATCATCTCGAAAACCCAATCGAGCAGCAATGGCTATATTATCTTGTTCCATCAATCCCTGTTCTACTTTTTGATAGACCTCATCGGGGTCCCACTGCTCTAAAGGCGGTAATTTAAGGATAACATTATAGGCAGTCCCGGTATATTCCACATAAGCATCAATATTCCCTTTTTTGAGCGCCTCGTAATTAATCATCGTGCCTCCGAGACTTTCTTTCACATCAGTTTGCAAACCATTATCACGCATCAGATGGGCAATCATATGAGCCAGAATATACTGTTCATTGAATAATTTAGAACCCAGGACAACCTTTTCCGGTTTTTTAAACACGTCAGTAAAAAAGAATATGGCAACGATAATAATGACCAATACAATTAATA
>CBFCZX010000172.1:0-3270 GCA_965602765.1 uncultured Atribacterota bacterium
ATTCTTTTTATCCATCGAAAACACAATTAATTTAGCGGTAAATACTTCTTCCCGATTCACATTCACATGGATAGATACGAGATATTTATTATTTTTTCTACGCGCAACCCTGGCTTTTGCAATCAAAGTCTGACCGGAATAAACGGGTTTTTTATATCGTAAACGAACAAGGCCGGTCAAAGCAATCTCGGCATCGATAATCGATATTGCCAGTGAATCAGCCAGCGAAAAAATATAGTGACTTCGAACAATCCCGGTTCTTCCAAAAACCATTTGCTTTGTCGTACGTAACATAGCAATACCGTTTTTTCCCAAATCGATATCGATTAGTTCTCCGATAATTTCATCTTTTTTCAATGATTTGACTTTATCAATTGTTTGGCTATTCTTGGCTACTTGTATAATTCTCTCGCGCATCTCCGGAATACCCATTTCCAATCTATCCAATCTAATCGTTTGAATGCTAAAATGATAATTTTCGGCTAGCTGTTTATCTGACAAAAAAGGATTTATCATCAATTGTTCTTTGATTTCTTTTTGCCTTTCATCTTTACTCATGTTTTGAGTCATCTTGTTACATCCATCTCATTTAATATTAGCACCTGCTACTAACACCTGCTAGATAAAAGTATATAGTAATATTTTTAAAAAATCAAGCATTATTTTTACTAATAAACTACCAAATCATATCCATGTTTAATATATAGTGATCGAAGTCTTTTATTTAATTTTCTTTTAAAAATCCCCGATATAAATTAAATATTATTATATACACTTATACAATAACACTTCCCAAAAAAACCATAAGAAAAAAATGCAAGATACAACCTTTCTCTGTATTAATCCATCTATTGATTAATACTTCTTTCCGAAATATCAGGATTCTTCTTCAAGTGGTTTTGTGATCTTCAAGTATTTAATCGGTCTAAAGATAAAAGCTAATTCGCATAACACATTAAATATTCGGCATGTTATAAAAACTCTCATAATTGTTCAAATAGTGTTCACGTATCATGAAAATTGTCTAATAAATTTCTTTAAAAAAGAAAAAGTGCTATAAAACAATTTGGTTATTTTATAGCACTTAAATAATTTTTATGTTTTTTCAATGATTATTTCGTCTTTTCTTTTTTCTTTTGTTTTTCTTCGGTAGAATCAACAAACTTTTTACCATTATAATATCCACATTCCGGACAAGCCCGGTGCGGTAATTTCATTTCATGACATCTTGGACATTCTACCAGATTGTTTTCAATTAAATTCCAATGTGTGCGTCTTTTATTCTTCTTGGACTTGGATGTTTTTCTCTTGGGCATCGGCATACTGCCTACCTCCTTCTGTGCAAGATATGATTATTTTTCTAATAACTTAAAAAGTATATTATTTTTTATTAAAAAAAGCAAATATTTTTATTTTTGATGGATTCGATATTTACTATCTTCTTTAAAAATATAACTCTGTGACAAGTTGCAATGGGAAAATATCTAAATTATTCCGGGCTTTCTATTGGTCATTTGCCTGCAGAACGGTAATCGCTACTACATTGACAATATCTTCCGAGCTACAACCACGGGAAAGATCGTTAATTGGTTTTCCCATACCCTGAGATACAGGCCCTATAGCTTCTGCCCGTGAAAGTCTTTGAACTAACTTGTAGGAAATATTAGCTGATTGTAAATCAGGAAATATCAGTACATTTGCTTTTCCTGCTATTTTGCTTCCCGGTGCTTTCCTCTCTCCGATGGAAGGAATAATTGCAGCATCTGCCTGCAATTCACCATCTATAAGTAAATCTGGTTTCTTTTCTTTAGCAATTCTGGTAGCTTCCAGTACTTTATCTACCATTGGGTGCTTTGCGCTTCCTTTGGTTGAAAAAGATAACATGGCAATTCTTGGTTCCAACCCCAACAAAGCTTTCCCGGTAGCAGCGGTTGCAATAGCTATATCGGCCAACTGTTCAGCATTTGGATTTGGGTTGATAGCACAATCTGCAAAAATAATGAGTCCATCGTCTCCATATGGACAATCAGGAATGACCATAAGAAAACAACTTGATACAATGTTAATACCTGGAGCAGTTTTAATGGTTTGTAAAGCAGGTCTGAAAACATCACCCGTCGCATTGATAGAGCCGGCAACAAGGCCATCTGCATTATCTGTATAGACCATCAGGGCTCCGAAATAAAGAGGATTTTTCATCAATTTTAGAGCTTCGTCTTTATTAATTCCCTTGTGCTTTCTTAATTCATAATATATATCGGCAAAATTTTTAAGCTTATCTGAATTCTCCGGATTAACAATTTCGACACTATCCGCTAGCTCAACATTTGATTTCAGGGCAATTGATTTGATTTTTTCCGGTTTTCCTAAAAGAATTATCTTTGCAAAACCTTCCTTGATAATTGTTTCGGTGGCTTTTACCATCCTTGGCTCTTCGCCTTCCGGAAGTACAATTATTTTTGGATTTGCTTTTGCCCTTTCCCTGATCATTTTAGATATTTCCATTTACATTCCTCCTGATTTTGTTTTATTTACTACCATTCCAATAATTATTTTAGTATAATTATAACATAGATATTTTTTTATGGCGAGATAAATTATGAAAACATTAGCGATAATTTCCGAATATAATCCGTTCCATCATGGGCACCTTTATCAATTTTACAAAGCGAAAGAAATCACCGGAGCCGATTGTATTCTGGTGGTCATGAGTGGTAATTTTGTTCAAAGGGGTGAACCGGCAATTATTAATAAAAGAGCAAGAACTGACATGGCTATTTCAACCGGTGCGGATCTGGTTGTAGAGATACCCTTTGTCTTTTCTACACAGGACGCAAATGGATTTGCTCTCGGAGCCATATCCCTTCTAAATGCCCTTAATTCTGTTGAATATTTATGTTTTGGATGTGAAAACAATGATCCTAATCCTTTTTTTAGTATCGGTCGTTTTCTGGGAAATGAAAACAACACTTATAAAGCCATTTTAAAAGAAAATTGCAAAAAGGGTTATGAATTTCCGAAAGCAAGGGCTCAAGCACTATTAGAATATCATAAAAAATACGGCATAAGTAAACTAAAAAAAATATCAACTAAACAATTCATGGAGTATTTATCTTCTCCCAACAATATTTTGGCTATTGAATATGTCAAACATCTATTAAAAACCGGAAGCGGCATTCAGGCAGTTCCCATTAAGAGAATAGTTGCAGATTATCATGAAGAAAACATTCGAAAGACTATCTCAAGCGCTACTTCGATTAGAAAAGAAAT
>CBFCZX010000173.1:0-3263 GCA_965602765.1 uncultured Atribacterota bacterium
ATAAGCCAGATATTCTTCGATACCGGTCTTCCCTTTTTGCAGGCCATGTTCCTCCTGGTAAATTGTTTTCTCTTCTTCACCCAGTTCAAAGACCAACCAGAGCAGTTTATTGCGGTAAATTTCCTTCCAATCTGTATAATGCGCTTTCCCTTTTCGGACATCCTTATGGTAAAACTGCGGATAGGGGATGGAAACAGCTTTTCCGTCTTCACTGAATGCCATAACAAAAAGAATCTCCAGCATGCTTATTTTGCCTTTTGTGTATTCGAAAAGCCAGGATAAAAAATAAAGATAAGTATCTACTTTTATCCCTCTGGCAATAATCATAATACCGGCATCCGTTGCTGAAAACTTTCCCCGGTCATTTTCGGTTATCAAATGGTTTTTCTTTAATTGACTCAAAGTCTCACTTATCTTCTCTCTGTACTTTCTTTTATCAATCACATAATGCCAGTATCCGCACCTCGCATCCGAAGGTAGGGCTATCGATAATCCATGCATGCTCCCTGCATGAATACCTGCCAGAATATCATCCCTGCTTTCTTTTCCGTTGACAATCAAGCGAAGTAGAAGGGTACTCAAATCTTTTTCACTTTTTTTTGGACCTACTACGCCATTGCTGCCATTCGTCTTTTCTGTTTTTGGATAGGAAATTAATTCTTCACCTACTCCTTTATTTATAACGTTCTCTCCGATATGGCCGTTAACCCGTTCCTTTTCCGTGACATCTCGCAGGACCTTAAAATAAAGATTTTTATAAATGCTCTCCGAAAGGCGTGAATGGGCTAAAAAAATAACCCTGCCAAATTCTTCCTTTTTTCCGGTATTTAATCTTCCGGCTCTTCCGCCCATATTCTCAATATCACTAAAATTCAGATGTGTCACCTGTGCATCCCTGTTTTTCCCGCTAACGCTCTCTATTTTATTCATCGAAAGAATGACATTTTTAAAGGGGAGGTTGACTCCCATGGCTAATGTGGTCGTGGCGCATACTACCTTTATCTCTCCGTTTTGCAGGTAATGTTCCACCAGGTTTCTTTCTTCCCAGGAAAGGTCGGAATTATGATAAGCTACTCCTTTCTCCAAAAGTGCCAGCAGGTTATCCCTGGTTAAGGTTTCATCCATATGGCTCAAATCTTCAATCGCTTTTTTTGCCATGCATTCATCCAACCTGTCTGCCAGCCATTGTGCCCATTTCTTGCATTCTATCCGGGTCGGAAAAAAGAGCAGGACCGGCTCGTCTCTTTCCACCAGGCAACGGACGGTCTGCAGCAGGTAGTCCTCCCGGCAGTTATCCCGGACAGCAAGCGGATGAAAAAAGACTTCTTCTCCGGTCTTCTTTTCATTATGGGTGATATACTTAAAAACACCTTCCCGGACAATACCTTTTCGCAATTCTACCGGACGTGTATATGAAGTAAGCACTCGACCGGAAAAGCATTTTAAAAATCCCGCCTGGTTTTCCAAAAATGCCGAAAGGCAGATAGTTTTTATTCTCTGCTTTTGCAGGTGAGCCAGTATCTCCTCCAATAAAGGTCCTCTTACCGGGTCATTGATGATTTGTACTTCATCAATGACCACCAGGGACACTCCGTTTAAAAAACCACTATGTTTTAGCAGAAAATAATAAAACTTTTCATAGATCATAACGGCAATTTTAAAATGTCCTCTTCCGATTCTCTTATCATCTTCCTTCCGGTCACGGGAAGAAATGACAACATCGATACCGCAGGGATGATACATCCTTTTAAAACGTCGGTATTTTTCCTCGGCCAGTGTCCTTAAAGGAACCAGATAAATGGTCTTTTGGTTATGGACCGCCTGATTCACAGCAGACATTTCTCCGATAAAAGTCTTACCCGACGAAGTCGGTGCAATAACCAGCAGGTGATAGTTAAGAGGTATGTCATTGCGGGGAGCGTAGCGACGTGGCAATCCCGTAGTTCCATTCATACTGCTTATGATACCATTCCCCTGTAGATGAAATTCTATTCTCTCCCTATAGGAATTGAGCACATGCACACCACCATCCTCCAGTATCCCGTAATGTCTTACCGCCTTTTCCTGTACCGGCATCAATTCAGAAGAATAATGCTTCTCCCAGACATCTAAAATATAGGAGGGGACTCCAAACACTTCTAAATGCCTCATTT
This sequence comes from uncultured Atribacterota bacterium, assembly GCA_965602765.1. Classification (GTDB taxonomy): domain Bacteria; phylum Atribacterota; class Phoenicimicrobiia; order Phoenicimicrobiales; family Phoenicimicrobiaceae; genus JAYEGH01. The sequence continues at coordinate 2,154 of CBFCZX010000173.1, forward strand.
TCATCGGTTTTCTAAACAATATTCATCCTTCCTTTCCTGTATATTTTATTAAAAGAAATGTAAACAAATATTTGCAAACATAAGTTTGTAATACAATTTTACCCCACTTTTTCTCCAAATACAAGAGGGAAAATATAAAATATTTTTCCATTTGAAAGTTTTTTTGATGGAAATGAAGGTAATTTGAAATAGAAATGGCATATTATTGATTGGGTTTATATTTAAATTTATGAATCAGGGGGACATTCTTCTTTTGTATACTGATAGGGTAGAGGTTGAACTCATTCGATTTGCGTCCCTTGAATTTAAAAACCAAATATTTAATTTCTGATTTTTTGCTAATCACTCATTACTTATTACTATATTTTATATAGCGAAAAGTAAAGTGTACCCCTGGTATTAACTAAAAACTAAAACCAAAAACTTGTTTCAACTTGCAACCTGCAACTTTTCTTTATGACTTGTCGACATTTTTTGTACCTTGCATTTTATTTTTTGTATTGTTTTTGATTAACGACTATTCACCATTCACCAACGACTAATTTATCTCGAAACTTGAAAAAAGGGAGAACCTAATGCCGGAAAAAAATAAAATCATCATTTACACTACACCGGATGGTAAAGAAACGTTTGAAGTCAACTTGAAAAAAGACACTGTCTGATTATCTCAAAAACAGATGGCAGAATTATTTGAAAAAAATACTGATACTATCGGATTACATATAAAAAATATTTTTACCACCAAAGAATTAAACGAAAACTCAACTACCGAAAAATACTCGGTAGTTCAAATAGAAGGCAACAGAAAAGTAGAGCGTAAAATTAAATTTTATAATCTCGATCTCATCATTTCCGTCGGCTATCGGGTGGATTCCAAACGCGGTACTCAATTCCGCATCTGGGCAACCAATGCCTTAAAACAGCATCTCGTAAATGGATACACCATTAATGAAAAGAGAATCCGCGAAGACAGGAATAAATTAAAAGAACTGCAAAAAACATTGAAAATCACAGAAAGGCTCTTACAGCGCAAAGCCCTGGATTCCAAGGAAACTACCGGCCTGTTAAAAGCTACTCTTGATTACCAAAAAGCCCTTCATTTACTCAATG
>CBFCZX010000174.1:0-3238 GCA_965602765.1 uncultured Atribacterota bacterium
CCGCTCAATTATGTGGCACTACTATTCCTTCAATATGCAAAAGAAGAGCCTGTTTTTAGTAAAAGTTTTTTAATTAAATTTGCTTTTTATTCCATCATTGTTTTTTTATTGGACTATATACTACCAATATTTGGTGCAAAATTATATGGTACTACAAAACGGGGAATTTGGGGAGCGGTTATCGGGATGATAATTGGAATATTTATTATTCCTCCCGTTGGAATGATTTTAGGTTTATTTTTTGGAGCAATCATTGGAGAGCTATCTGCAGGCAAAGAAAGCTCGCTCGCTTTAAAAGCAGGTTTAGCCACATTTCTAGGAAGTATGATGGCGACATTTATAAAACTATCTTTATCTTTACTGATGACATTCTATTTTTTTTCTTCCCTTTTCAAAATTTAAAGAAAACTTCATTTTTGAATGATAACTTAGAAGTCTAAAATATTATACTGATATAAAATATTTTTTTTGAGATTACTGATAACGTAGATAATGTGAAATATTTTATGAATTTGAAATTTAAAATGAAATAATTATAATAGTAACAATATATTAAACATAAATTGCCTTGGATTGTATTGGTTAATGTACAATGACCGATAAATAATATTAAGTTTATTTATATCAACATAGGAGGAGATAATGAAAATATTTCATAAAGCATGTATAATAATCTTTTTAATTGTCGCACTGTTTATGGCAAGCATGGTAGGCTCTACTCAAACAGATAATCATCTTGAAAATTTAATCGGAAACTGGGAAGGAAAATTAACAATATCCGGAATGACGTTAAGGGTGGTATTCAAAATTTCGAGGGATGCAGGCGGTAAAATAATTGTTACAATGGATAGCCCTGATCAGGGTATAAAGGGTATACCCGTTGAAGATGTCCAGCTGAAAAATAAAGAATTACATTTAGGGATTAAATCAGTAGGAGGATATTTTGAAGGGATTGTTAATAATGATTTATTGACCATTTCAGGTCATTTACATCAATCAGGACAAAGTTTTCCAATTACACTAAAACGAGTGAAACAGGAAGTAAGGATTAAACGTCCCCAGGAACCACAAAAACCTTATCCTTATTTCGAAGAAGAAGTGACTTATATGAATAAGGATGCAGGAATTACGCTTGCCGGTACCCTTACCTTACCTGCAAAAGAAGGACTTTTTCCGGTTGTTATATTAATTTCCGGTTCCGGTACCCAGGATCGTGATGAAACCATTTTAAACCATAAACCCTTTTTAGTATTATCTGATTACCTCACTCGTTTAGGGATTGCAGTCTTGCGGGTAGATGATCGTGGAATCGGAGGTTCAACCGGAGGTTCCCGGGAAGATATCACTGAAGATTTTGCCGGAGATGTCATTTCCGGGATTGAATATCTAAAAAATCGAAAGGAGATCAATCCTCAGCTAATCGGTCTTATAGGTCATAGTGAAGGTGGAATAATTGCTCCAATGGTAGCAGCTAAAAATCATGAAATTGCTTTTGTTATTATGTTGGGAGGAACTGGACTATCTGGAGAAGAAGTGATTTACCTGCAAGCTGCAATGCTTGCAAAAGCCAGCGGAGCAAGTGACGAACTTATAAATCTGGAAAGAAATTATCAGGAAAAACTGTTTAATATCTTAAAAGAGGAAACAAATAATAGTATTGCCGAAGCAAAGATGCGAAACGTGATGACGGAAATGTTAGGAAAGATGAGCGAAGATGAAAAAATCATTACGGATCTTACAGAAAATGATATTGAATCCCAATTGCAGGTTATGTTATCTCCCTGGTATCGTAACTTTCTATTCTATGATCCCAAAATAACTTTAAAAAGAGTGATATGTCCGGTGCTGGCAATCGTAGGTGAAAAAGATTTACAAGTTGCACCTAAAGAGAATTTACAGGCTATTGAAGAAGCCTTAAAATCGGGAAATAATAAAGATTATAAAGTGATAGAGATACCCAATCTGAATCATTTGTTGCAGACTGCCAAGACAGGTTCACCAGCTGAATATGGAAAAATTGAAGAGACTATTTCACCCGAAGTATTGGAATTAGTCGGCCAATGGATTCTAGAAAAAACCGGGAAAATATAAGGAATGATTTAAAAAAGGAGTAAAAATTAGCTATGAAAAGGACAATATTTATATTGGCAGCGTTAATAATTATTATCATTTTTTCCATTTTCATCAGTAAATATTTATTTTATAAAAAGATAGATAATGAGATAAAAAAATTATCAAGGGAAGGTAGTGAAACCCAATCTAAATTATTTCACTTCAGTGATCTCGAAGGCTTACCGGAACCTGTCCAACGATATTTTAAATATGCATTAAAGGATGGCCAGGAATATATAAAATTTGCAAGATTAAAACAAATCGGCGAATTCAGGATGAAAGAGAACCAGCCATGGATGCCCATAAAAGCGGAACAATATTTTAGTGCACACAAACCTGCATTTCTCTGGCAGGTTCATTTGAAGATGAATCCATTGATTTGGATTGATGGAAGAGATATGTATTACCAGGGAAGAGGCAATATGCTGATTAAGATATTATCCACCATCAATGTAGTTAATGCAACCGGAAATGAGATGGATATCTCATCATTAATAAGATTTCTGGCTGAGGCAGTTTGGCTTCCGACGGCTTTGCTACCCAGTGAACATATTGAATGGAAAGAGATTGACTCTAACTCAGCACAGGTCATTATCAAAGATGGTGAGCATGCTGCTTCGGGAATTTATATGTTTAACGAATTGGGGGAAATTATTAAATTTGTATCTAATGATCGATACATGGAAGTTGGCGGAAAATATTTAAAAGAAACATGGAGTGGTTATTTTAGAAATTACCGGGAATTCAATGGAATGAAAATCCCTACCGAGGGAGAGGTTGAATGGAATTTACCCGATAAGGATTTGCCTTACGCAAAATTAAAAATAACTGATATCCAATATAATATTTTTTCTAAATTTTAGATTCAGGGAGAGACGATGCAATTAGAAAAAATATTGGAGAAATATTAAAATTGTCAAACCAATGCCGATATAAGAATTGTTCGCATGTCCATGAAAGTGGTTGCGCAATTTTAAGTGCTTTAAAAAAAGGTAAAATATCTCAAGAACGTTACCAAAGCTATTTGAAATTAAAAAAGGAATCTGCCTATTATGAAATGTCTTATTTGGAAAAACGGAAAAAAGATAAAAAAATGGGGAAGTTTTATAAATCAGTGATGAAATGT
>CBFCZX010000175.1:0-3238 GCA_965602765.1 uncultured Atribacterota bacterium
ATACAAATGAATTTTTCTGAAAAATTCTAGCTAAATATTATTCAATAATTTCAATTGGAATCGCCAAAGTCAGATATAGGTAGTTTTCATTATTGCTTACAATATTTTTATCTTGAAGATTGTCTTTCAGCAATACCAATTGCAAATTTTCTTGTCCTTTTGCTTCAATCTCCATTTCTGTACGTACAGGGATGAGATAATCTGCTGAAGTAGTTACCGACACTACTTTTATCAATTTTTCCCCTGAATTTTGTAAAGTAAAATGATTAACTGCTCTGTCATCTGAATCAGACGATAAATCAAATTTAGCTACTGTAGGGAATATGCTAACCGTTGGTTCTTCTTTTTCTTTTACATATCCACTCACACGAAGAGAAAAAGCTTTTCTTCGGGGGTCATTGCAATAGATTCGAATGCTTTCCTTTACTTCACCGATATGGTGCTCGCTTGAATTATAAGTAAATACAATTACTTTTTTTTCGGATGGAGGTATAATTAAAGGTATATTTATGTTATTTTTTATATATTCAGAAGCATCAATTTTCTCAATAACAAGCTCTAGTTCTCCCTTATTTTCAATGCTAAAGTTAAATTCAGGAGAATCACCCAGGGAAATTAATTCAAAATTCCATTGAGAATTTGAAAGGAAGGCTTTGGGAGCAGGTATAGATTCCACATCGGCAATAATATTTATTTTTACCTTAGAAAGTTCAGGATCATTTGACTCAAGATAAATGGATTTTGTTACATTTCCATCATATCCTGAAGGATTAAAAGTGGTCTTTAGTTCAGCTGATTTACCGGGGAGAATGTGGTCAGAAGAAAGCATGGTTGCTGTACAGCCACAAGCAGCTCGAACACGATTAATAATAAGCTCTTCTCCACCTTTATTAGTAATAGTAAAAACATGTTCAGGTCTTTCATCCTCTTTTATCCTGCCAAAATTCCACTCTTCTTCAGAAAGGGATATTCTTGGTTCTTTTATGGTAGTATTTTGAATATTGGTTATTACAAAAAATCCTATAAATATAATTGCAAAAATAAGCAAAATAACAACAAATTTATTACGAAACATAGCATGGCTCCTTTGTAAATGTTTAGTTAATCAACAAATAATAAAATTTACAAACTTGTGATTAAACTTTTGAATTATTTCTTGTACTTAGAATTTTAAACTTCAATTTTTTAATATTGTTTTATTTTATCAGTTAATAGAAAACCGGAAACTATCTAGCTAAATATTATTCCACATAACAAGCCTGTAATATTTCCTTAGATGCACTATTTGGTGCCTGTACAAAAACAACGCCATGAATATCTTCGCTGCTCCAATTTATTCCCTCTAATATAAATGAAAATTCGTAAGTCTCTTCTGGGGAAAGAGTAATTATTTCATATTTTTGTTCGTCGAAAATGTCAGTCACTGAATATTTTAAATTTTCTTCATCCCGTTCAATAAAAATCATTCCGTTAATCTCAAGATTGCTTAATTCAATATCGCTTACATTTTTTACAGTTCCACTAATTATTGAATTGTTTATATTTTGATTTTGAGAAGCGGTAATTATAATTTTTGCATCTTTTGATAGTTCTGCTTCAATTTTATTCTTTATATTTTGATAATTTGAAGCACCATGTATCCAATTCTCATTAAGTCCGTTAAATAATATATTCGGTATGCCTCTGTCATCACTGGGAGGCGGAAAATACCAGTCATATCGGTTAGAAATTTCCGGAGTCGTATATTCGCTCCAATTAACTGCTTCTTCTACCAGCACTGTTTGTTTATAACCATATTCTTCCACCAATTGCTCTAAAATCGGTTCAACAACCTTACAATTAGAACAGTCCATAGCTATAAATAATTCAATCATCACTACTTGGTCCGATGGTTCCGGCTCGCCCTCTGTCGGAGTAGTAGGAAGGCAGCCAACAAAGATGCACAGCATTAATCCTGCCGCTATAAACAACAATAGCATTTTTTTCATATATTTTTCTCCTCGTTATAAATTTTATTTTTACTTCTATTTTAGTTTCTTTTCTTCCGGAGGATCACATACTCCTCCATTGCAGCCGTCATCATCTTTTTTCTCTTTTTTGGAAGATTTTTTCTCTTCAGCTTTTAGGAAATAATTAAGATATCGAAACATTAAACTTTGTTGCTTGGGAAGCAGATCCTGATAAACCTTCTTTACAACTAAACGGTTATCCAACAATATGGTAGTTGGAACCACTTCTATGTTGTAAAGAGTGCTCACTTCATTTTTTTCATCAAGTAAAATGTTAAAAGTAATACCTTTTTCCAACCAAAATTCTTTAATTGCTTTTACTTCTTCCTCTGTTATCTGTTTATGAGTATTAACCATGATGACCTGATATTTTTCCTTAATAATATGTCCTTCGAAATACTCAACAAGTTCTTCTACTCCACAAACTGAATCCTCATTTTCATTATTGCAAAAGTAAAGGATAGTTAATTTTTGCTTTTCTTTATAATCACCTAAATTAAAGGTTTCTCCCTCTACGTTTTTAATTGAAAAATTAGGAGCCGGGAAGCCCTTTTTAAATGAATTATCAGAAAAGGATAAAGATGAAAAGATCAATAAAAGTAATATTACTGAAGATATTAAAAGTAAACAATATTTCATTTGAAAATTTTTCATAAATATTTCCTCTTTATTTTGTTCATTGAATAAATAGATAATCGTTCGTGAATAGTAAACAGTAATTTATTAGATTAAAAATATGAGATTATCATTTAAAATTCTATTTCTTTGATTAATTTTTTTAATTTTGAATGTAGTTTGCCCTTCGCCATTCACTTTTTCGTTCTCAATCCTATATCTAAATTCATCCATTTTCCGATATTATTATCAATTAATAAATTACTGTCAGCGTATGTTAGCAGTTACCCCGTTTATCAGTAAGCAGAGAGCATCGGTGTAATTTCACAAAATTAACACTCTAAGCATTAATTTGATTATTATCTATCATCCGTTATTTAAGTATTATGTGCTGTACACTACACCCCTATGCTAACTTTGCGCCAACAAGTATTAAATATTCACTAATTTCTATTTTAAACCAGCTAACTCATTAACCAATACCGAGTAACAATTATCATTAAATTAATCTATATGAAGCGCCTGAAGCACTTTTTTGGTTTCTAAATCCTGCACAAAAACAACAGCATGAAATATTTCTTCATTTTCTTCTGAAATAAGTGGCTCGGAAACAA
>CBFCZX010000176.1:0-3230 GCA_965602765.1 uncultured Atribacterota bacterium
TATTGAACTACTTTAATTCCCGAATTATTTGTTTTATTTTTTTCTCTTTTTCTCTTTATACATCATTTGATCTGCAAGACGAATTATTTCGTCAATTGTTTTCGGATGGTTCGGATTATATTCAGAAAAACCGATACTGAATCCAAATTGATAAGGTTTAGAAGAAACCTGATTTTGCCGTTTTAATACATCATACAGTCTTTTTTTAATGATCGGTATTTTTTTTGAAGAACTTTCCGGGAACACCAGCAGGAATTCATCTCCCCCGATACGGATAATGATATCGACTTCCCGTAGAATGGATTGGAAGAGATGGGCTATCCGATGAATCACCCGGTCCCCTTCTTTGTGACCAAACCGGTCATTGATATCTTTCAGGTTATCTAAATCTGCATACCCCAACAGGAAAGAGCTCTTCTTTCGATTGGCAAGTTTCACCTGTCTTTGCAATAGTTCCAGACCGTAAGCCCGGTTATAGGTTCCAGTTAATGGGTCATGATGGGCCAGTGTTTTCAGTTCCTCTTCCATGCGCTTTCTTTCGATGGCAGTGGCAATCTGCTCTGAAACAAACTCCAGAATCTTAATGTCCTTTTGACTGTAGAGATTAGGGTTGTCATAACTCTGTACAGCCATGGCACCGATGACCCTGCCTGCAATCTTTAAGGGTACTCCCAACCAGATGCTTTGGGGGGAAGAGCTGCCCAAACGGGATAACTCACCACCGGCTACCATCGCCTCATATTCCAGGCTGTTATTCAACAAGGGCTTTCCGGTTTTCATGACCCGGGCAGTCAGCACATTGGATGTACTGAATTTCACGATAGGGAAATTATCGTCTCTTTCATCAACATGGTAGGGAAAATACAATATGTCCTTTTGTTGATCCAGTAAAGCAATAAAAAAATTGGTCGTATCAATGATTTGATCCAGTTCCCGATGGATTAAGGGATAAAGCTCCTCCAGGGAAATGGAGGAATTAGCAGCTTTTGAAATATCATATAAGACCTTTTGAATTTTTTCATTCTGTTTACGTTCGGTGATATCTTTATAAGAGATGATTCTGCCATTGGCTTTCCCATCTATAATTACCGGAGAGCAGGAAATGCTTACTGAAAAGAAACTGCCATCTTTCTTTTTTCGGATCGACTCATAGTTATAATAACTGCCAACCAATGATTTTTGATATAAATATCGTGCTTCCTCTATTTTTTCTTCCCCGTGAATAATTTTGGCATTAACATTTTTGCCTTCAACTTCCTCTAAAGCATAACCAAACAATTTAGTAAATTGATCATTCACATCAAGAATAATGCTCTCGTTGTTGACATATACTAGTGCTTCCGGGCTATTATGAAAAAGACTGAAAAATTTCTGGTGGCTTGCCTGAAGAGCTTCTTCATTGCGTTTTCTTTCTATGGCAATAGCGATTTGGGAAGAAACAAATTCTAAGAGTGCCGTATCTTTTTCGGAATAGAGATGAGGTTTCGTATAGCTTAATACCGCCATAGAACCAATAACCTTATCTTTTATTCTTAAAGGAACACCCAACCAGACAACATTTTCAGTAAGTGTGCCCAGTTGAGAAAGATTTATTTTTCCTTGAGATGCCATTTCTAAAATCTGTTTGTAATTGACTAAAATGGACTCACCTGTTTTAGAGACGTATGTGGCAAGAGTTTCTGCGGTACCGACACTTTCCATTTGCAGAAGGTTATCTTTTTTATCACTATAATAGGAAAAAATTGATTCATTTTTATTAAATAGAGATATATGAAAATTGGTAGCATCTATAATCTTATGTAATTCTTTATGGATGGAATGATACAACTCTGCAAGAGATATATTAGAATTGGCTGCTTTAGAGATATGATACAAGACCTTTTGAATTTTTTCATTTTGCTTGCGTTCTGATATATCTTTGTATACCCCAAGCACTCCTTTAATCTTTTTATTTATTTTTATAAAAGAAGCAGATACCTCTACGTAAATCAATTTATCATCTTTATGCTTTCGGACTGTTTCGAAATTTTTAAATTCCCTCTTTAATGCTCGAATACTTAGCCCCTTTCCCTCTTTTAATTTTTCTGAAGGATATATCCCAACATCATCAATTTTTTTACCAATTACTTCTTCTTTGGTATATCCGAAAAGTTTAGTAAATAAAGGATTTACATCAATAATTAAACCATTTGCATCTTCATAAAAAGCTGCTTCAGGAAAATTATTAAAAATAGCGGAAAATTTTTCTTCGCTCTGGCGCAAACTTTCTTCTGAATTTTTCCTTTCAGTAATATCCTGGTATAAAGTGATAATTCCTTTTAATTTACCATGGATTTTTACCGGTGAAGAAGAAATAAAGACCGGAAACTCGCTGCCGTCTTTTCGCATTCTTGTTGTTTCATAATTGACAAATCCATGTAATGATTTTTTGGTAAGCTTTCTAGCTTCAAGTAGCATTTTTGAAGAATGTATCATGCCACCATCAATATTTCTTCCTTTTATCTCATCAAGAGTATAACCGAATATCTCTGTAAAACGGGGATTAATATTTAAAACATGTCCATTATTATCTATATAAACCAGGGCTTCTGACATATTATCAAATAGACTGGCAAATTCCTGTCGACTTTTTTGAAGGGATACTTCGGTATGTTTGCGGTCGGAGATATCATAATATTGCTCAATACGCCCCCCGGCATATGCCCCGGTTTTAATGGGTTGACTCCAATGCTCCAACCAGCGTTCTTCGCGTTTTCCATCAGGAAGAACATGGCACTCGAAATTTTCGACATAAGTATTATTATTATAAGTGGCTAAAACTTTCCGGCTAAATTCGTTCGGACTTTCAAAGATATGTTGTAAATTTTCTTTGATTAACTGCCTTTTATTGCTACCAATAACTTTTTTTCTATCCAATCCGAAATATTTTTCGAGTGAATGGTTTACCCAGGCTACTTTAAAATCAGAATCAAGTATAATTATCCCAATAGCTGAGTAATCTAATAAATCAATGGTAAACGATTGATATTTTTTATGAATCTGTTTTTGTTTTTTAATATCTTCACATGTTTTCATCACGCGTTCCGGTAAAATGTTAGAAGCTCTAAATGAATGCATTTTTGACTTATTATTTTTTTTCAATTTTTCTGCTCCTAAATTAATAAATTCATCTAAATGTTTTAGTTTATCTTATTGCCGACTGTATAATTTCTTGTAGAATTTTGATTTTT
>CBFCZX010000177.1:0-3221 GCA_965602765.1 uncultured Atribacterota bacterium
AGATTTGGTCTTCTTTTCGAGGCAGCTTCGGCATTCATAAATCCGGGTTCTCCGCTATATCGCATTTGTTTCACATGCCAGGCTAACTGTTCACGGGTTGGCTTTGAAGTATAAAAAATACTATTATTGCTCATTTCTCGATAATCAATCGCTTCGTTTTTAATCCATTTTCCGTCAATTTGTTCATAGAGTTTATTTTTGGCGTTTAATATTTCTTGGTCATCCTTATCAAATAAAACGACTTCACTGGTTCGTCGCACACCGCCCACTACAACATTCTGACCGATGACATTGGCGATATCCATACAATCGACCGGACGTAATTTCTTTAAAATGCCATAACAATCCATTTTAATAATTTTATCAATTTTAGTAAACATTTCTCTTAGACTTGTATACCCCGAGGCAGTTCCTCCGAAAGTTTTTAATTTTTCACCTTTTGGTCTGACGTGATTGTAGTTAATAATAATGGTTTTTATATTTCTATATTCCTGTTTATATAAAATATTTAAGTAAAAGTCTAAAGATTGGACCCAACCTTCTTTGCTATCACCCACAACAATATGTGCAGTATTGGATTCAAAAATTATACTGGTTAAATCTTCTCTTTTCTCAATAGGTATCATGGAGTAAGATTCGTGAATCGTTTTCACGTTGGTTCTTATTTTTGGTAGCTTTTCTACATCTTTCTTTAGGACTCTGACTCCGACACCGGCTCCAATCATTAATAGATAAAACAGGTCTTTAAAAGCGCTAAATTTATCCAAAATTGTAAAGCTGCAATTAAAATTTGCCATGGGATATTTTGAACTCACTTCCGTTCCACCTGTCCAAAGTGTTCTTCCAGCAAGAAACTGTCTTAAATGAAAAATATTATCATAAAGAAGTTCAGCTTCGCGCTGGGTTGTCCTTACTAAATTACAATTAAATTCCACTGCTCTCTTGACCGTTTCCCACCAATATTCCCGTCTTTTTTCAAAAGGTAACCAACGGGAATAAGTCCTGTAATAAACGAATTGACCTAATTGACTGGGAAATGGATTGGGTAGATGTTTATATTGACTGATAAAGTCATCCGATAACAATTTGTGGTTTTTTTTTGGAATCTCTCTTAATTTATCACGTTGTTCCCTGTATAGGATGTAGGTTTTTGCGACATCTTTTCTCTCGCTATTCATTAGTTCAGTTTCTACTCTTTCCTGTATATCATTTACCGTTATACTTCTATCAAGTTGCTTTAAGTCTTTTTTTATCTTAAGGGCAATCGATAGGCAAAGTTCTTTATCCACCCCTTTAATCGTTTCTCTCATTGCTTGAGTGATTGCATTAACAATTTTATTTTGGTCAAAATATTGAATTGTATTGTTGCGTTTTAGAATTTTTATCATGTTGGCATCCCTTCCTTGAACATTTAAATGAAATATTTAACCACTTAAATAAATTTATTTATAAAGAAAATTGTATAATTTTTTTATGAAGTAGGATATTTAAACAAAAAGCCTTGAAGCAATTTTTGCTAAATGTTAACGAATGGCGAAAAAATAGCTCCCGGTAAATGACAATTTATATTTTCGAGCTTGATTCCTTCGTAAATTATTGTAACACAAATCGAAGTTATTTGAATGAAATTTTATAGATTTTTTTATTTTTTTTCTTTTTAGTTTTTTTTACGCGACTCTCTATGCGGTATTATGCCTTCACATTTATTCCTGCATGTTAACCATGCTCTTTTGTTATTTGTCAACTCACACGTACACACCAAAATTTTTGCAACATCTTTTGCATTTTAACCGGGCAAGCTAATGCATCTCCCATTCTTCCCACTCACATATCAATCAATGACCATTAACTAACGGCTAATTTATATACTTGAAAATGATAGTCAAACTTGCGATAATAAAAAAAAGATTTTTTGAAGGAAAGGAGAGAATTATTATGATTAGAGAATTAATATTAAAAAATAGAACCTACCGGAGATTTTATGAAAATGTTCCGATTAGTAGAAAAGTTTTGTCAGAATTAATAGATTTGGCTCGGCTTTCTGCATCCGCTTCCAACAAACAACCGTTAAGATATATATTATCTTGCGAAAAAGGCAAAAATGATTTAATTTTTTCAACTTTAGGTTGGGCAGGTTATTTAAAGGATTGGCCGGGCCCAATGGAAGGAGAAAAACCGCCTGCATATATCGTCATGTTAAATGATAAAGAAATTACCAAGAATTACTGGTGTGACCCTGGCATTGCTGCTCAAAGTATTCTTTTAGGGGCTAATGAAAAAGGCTTTGGAGGTTGCATGTTTGGTTCAATTAATAAAGAAAAGTTGAAATATGTATTGAAAATTAAAGATAGATATGAAATCCTCTATGTGTTGGCCATTGGAAAACCCAAGGAGAAAGTTGTCATTGAAAATGTAGGAACAGACGGAAGCATTGAATATTGGCGAGACGAGAATGGCGTACATCATGTACCCAAGCGTTCACTTCAGGATATTATTCTTGAGTGATTAAGGGAAATATGTTAGTATATACTATCAGAAATAATTAAAAGGTAGGCTATTATTCTGGTGATAGCCTACCTTTTTTGTGAAAGGAAAGAAGATGAAAAAAAATCCTATGATTACAATAAAGATGGAAAACGGCACATTCATCATTGCCGAGTTATTCCCTAAAATTGCTCCCAATACTGTGAACAATTTTATTTCACTGATTAATAAAAAATTTTACAATGGTTTAATATTTCATAGAGTCATTTCCGGCTTCATGATACAGGGAGGTTGTCCCAAAGCAATGGGCTATGGTGGACCGGGTTATAGTATAAAAGGTGAATTTTCCATGAATGGATTTGATAATAATTTGAAGCATCAAGCAGGAGTCCTTAGCATGGCTCGCAGTGGAGATCCAAATAGTGCAGGATCGCAATTTTTTATCATGCATAAGGATAGCCCGCATTTAAATGGAAGTTATGCAGCATTCGGAAAAATTGTTGAAGGGATGGACGAGGTTGATAGGATTGCAAATGTAAAAAAAGATGGAAACGATAAACCGTTGATTTCGGAGAGAGTATTAGAAGTAGTGGTAGATTGTTTCGGAGAATTTTATCCCGAACCTGAAACGGTAAGTAAATGATAAATATAAAAAGGGGACAGGCTACTTAATTAATTTACATAATTAAGTAGCCTGTCCCCTTTTTAACCATTTTGTTGAAAAATTTTGACAAATA
>CBFCZX010000178.1:0-3195 GCA_965602765.1 uncultured Atribacterota bacterium
CTAATTTCCCCGCCATTAATAATATTAAATACCAGATCTTCGAGGACAATCGAAGGTTCTTTTCCGCTGTCTTTTAATTCTATATCAGCAAACATAAGCAATTTATAGGCTTCGAATAATTCTACAAATGAATATTTATTTGATTGTCGAAGTAATTTCCTAATAATAAAATCCGGTAATTTTAAACTTTTTTTTATTGTATTTAAATCTTTTTTTTCTTCATTTAGAAGTTTTGCTTGAAAGATCAATCTTACCTGTCGGTGAATCATGGCTAATATTGATAGATAATGCATGCTGCTTCTATTTAACATGACGATGCCATCCATTGCATTTTTTAGATTTTTATCACCGATATCATCCAACATCTTAAAAATATTGATGGATTCAGAATCACCAATAGCCTCAAGCATTTCTTCTTTAGCGATGACCTTTTTCCCCTGCGTATAAATATCTATTTTTTCAATTTCATTAAAAATCTTTCTTAGATTCGAATCAGTCATTGTTTTTAAGTAAAACAGCGCATCTTCCGTTATTGTCTTGCCGCTTCTTTTAAACCTCGCCTTCACCCACATATCAATTGTTCTTCTATTTACCGCTTCAAAATTAACCGCATTGCCTTTTTGTTTGACGATATTCAGAATATTTTTATCCGGTTTTTCCTCATCGTAAATGATAAAGAATCTAACAGAATCAACTTGATTGTTCCAATGATCCAGTTGGTCTACTAGTTTTTCTTTATTTGTTTTACTTAATTTACCAGTCCCTTTTAGAATGACTGTTTTCTGTTTTGTAAAAAATGGCATGATTTGTAATTCTTTAAATAATTCATTTACCTGTACTTTTTCGCCATAAAATGTTTTGCAGCTATATTCCTTTGAAGCATCATCTAGCGATTTATTAATTATTTTATTTAGAATATTTTCCTTCAGATAATTTTCTTTGCCATAGAATAGATAAAGGTTTTTTAATTTATTTTTATTGAAATCATTGACCATTTCACTGTATTGCATTATTTTATTTTCGGTCATTTTACTATCTCCCTGAGGTTTTTATCGCATAATCAATGCCATCTGTTTTTATGATGATTGTTCCGTCTTTATCTGTTCGAAAAATACTTGTTCCATTTTTCTCCAGACGTTGAATGACAGCATCCGAAGGATGTCCAAAATTATTTTTACCGGTTGAAATCACCGCAATCACCGGATTAACTACTTTCAAAAATGCTTTATGTGTTGATGTATCACTACCGTGATGTGCGACTTTTAGAATATCACTAGCCAATATGCCCTTCCAGGACATAAGGCTTTGCTCGGCTTCTTCTTCAATATCTCCGGTAAATAAAAAACTGCTTTCTTTATAACATAATTTTAACACAATTGAGTTATTATTAAAGTCGTTATCATCAAATATCTTTTTATTATTATCACCGGGATTTAGAATAATCATTTCAGTAAACTTATCAATTTTAAAATGTTCACCTGCCACCGTATGGTGATATGGAATTTTCTTTTTGTCGATGAGTGATATAAACTCATTATATTCGGGTATATCACATTCAATCCTATTGTCCATCACCAACCGGGTATCAAATTCCCGCAGGATGGGCAATAAACCTTCTAAATGATCCAAATGCGGATGGGATAATATCATCACATCAATTTTTTGAATGCCCTTTCTTCTTAAATAGGGCATGACTATTTTTTCTCCAACATCAAATTCGCTTCCGGGAGAACCGCCGCCATCAATTAAAATATTTCTATTATTTGGAAACTGTATAAATGCGCAATCACCTTCTCCGACATTCAAATAATGCACTTCAATCTCATCTTTTGGAAAGAATAAATGCATCGATACAATGACAACTATCATCATCAATGCAAGGATTATTGTTTTTCCATTTATTCTTAAAGAATATTTCTTCTTAAATAATATTTCAACGATTATTATGAAGGATAGGTAATATAAAATCACACCAATAATAGATGGTTGTCCTATATGGATAAATGAGAATGGTATTGAAGAAAAAGCATCTACCAGTGAAACCATCAATCTTAAAAATAGATATCCGATTGAAGCGGTAAAACTTGCGAATTGAATACTGATAAAACCCATAAAAAAAGTAATGAAGCCCAAAAGGACCGCTACACTTGCCAGCGGAACAATAAAAAGATTCGCTATGATGGCAATGATAGAAACTTTATTAAAGAAATAGGCTGATAATGGAAATAGTCCAATCCATGCTGCAATGGAAATTGATAAACCATTATCAAACCACTTTAATCCCGTAGAAAATATACTTGTGATTACCGGCACCAAATAAATAATTGAAAAAGTGACGAAAAAGGATAATAGAAAACCGGAATCATACAGGATTAACGGATTGATCATTAAAATAATAAAAGCAGCAAAAAAAAGCGAATTAAACGAATTTCCATATCGATTTATCATCCTACCAATAATCAAGATCGAAAACATAATGGTTGCTCTTATGACTGAAGAGCGAAATCCTGTAACAGTAACATAAAAAGCAAGCAAAAAAAGGACAACACTATATTTAATATTTTTTGGAATCCTTAACATGCCAAATAAAAATAAAAGAAATCCGGCAATAATCCCTACGTGTAATCCGGAAACTGCCAAAATATGCATGACGCCTGAATCAATGAATATTTCTTTTAATTCCTCGGAAACCAGAGATTTTTCTCCTAACATCATTCCTATCATTAAACCATGGTAAGGTTCCGGAAACGTATTTGCAATAACCTCTTTTATCCTGTCTCTGGTGAGATGAGAAAATTTTATGCATGGATTGATATTTTCCTGCCCGATTAATTCAATATCACGCTTTGTCCAGATATTCATGACTGTATAGATATTTTTTTGAGCAAGATATAATTCATAGTTGAAATCTCCAAAGTTACCGGATTTTTCTGGTTTTTTTAACTGTCCTGTCATTCTTATGACATCGCCATATTCAAAATCTTCCTCCAAATGAAAGATATTTAAAAGAAATAATCCATGAGTCTTAAGGCTTTGTTGGTGATTTTCAATATGGTCTGCAAGAATTTTTAAAGATAATTTACCGCTATTGGGATATTTTTGTTTATCTAAAACCGTACCAATAACGGTAATTCTATTATCACTTACAAAATTCGCAATATGCTGATTTTTTGGTGGCTTGATATGATAGTTGAC
>CBFCZX010000179.1:0-3145 GCA_965602765.1 uncultured Atribacterota bacterium
CTCCTGTTACTCCTAACACGGACACGCAATAAATAAATCCCCTTGCTTTTTTAATAATAGTAGAAATTCTTTCCGGAGTACTAACAGGCGTTAAAAAAGAAATTAACTCCAGCCCTGCTTTATCGGTAATTTTTCGAAATTCCTCACTTTCTTCTAGGGGTAAATCAGGTATAATAAAACCATTCACTCCAATCGATTTACTTTCTCTTACAAAACGCTCTAATCCGAAAGCATAAACAGGATTATAATAAGTCATTAAAGCAAGAGGTATGGAGGTTTTCTCGCGTATTCTTGCTATTGTCGATAATATTTTTGATACATCCGTGCCAGCTTTTAAGGCTCTTTCGGAAGCTTGTTGAATAGTCACTCCATCTGCCAGAGGATCAGAAAAAGGAATACCTAATTCAATAATATCCGCACCCGCTTTAGCAATAGCACAAACCAGAGCTTCAGTGACATATAAATTTGGGTCTCCTGCCGTGATATAAACAATCAATCCCTTCTTACCATTCCTTTTTAACTGTCTTAATGTTTCTTCAATTATCATTGTTCTCTCCCAATTTATTATTCACAACTTCTGAATCTTTATCTCCTCGGCCGGAAAGACAAACAACTACAATTTCTTTTTGGTTCGTTTTTGGAATTAATTTTAATAAATAAGCTATAGCATGAGCACTTTCCAATGCCGGAATAATCCCTTCGGTTTGAGAAAGTAATTGAAAGGCTTCTAAGGCTTCATCATCAGTAACTGAAACATAATTCGCTCGACCGGTCTCTTTAAGATAAGCATGTTCTGGACCAACACCGGGGTAATCAAGTCCGGCTGAAATTGAATATGCTTCTTTTATTTGCCCATTTTCATCTTGTAAAAGGAAGCTTTTAGCTCCATGAAGTATTCCGATTTTTCCTGCCCCCAGAGTAGCAGCGTGTTTTTGAGAAGCTAATCCATATCCAGCTGCTTCAACACCATAAATTTTTACTGTTTTTTCATTAAAAAAATGATAAAACAGGCCAATTGCGTTACTCCCTCCACCTACACAAGCGACTAAATAATCAGGTAAACGACCTTCTTGAACCATAATCTGCTCCTTTGCTTCTTTGCCAATGACTGATTGAAAATCTCTCACCATCACCGGATAAGGATGAGGACCGACGACTGAACCAATTAAATAGTAAGTATCTTTTACGTTTGAAACCCAATCTCTAATTGCCTCATTAACGGCATCCTTTAAAGTCTTGCTTCCGGATTTTACCGGCACGACTTCAGCTCCTAATAGTTTAATCCGGAAAACATTAAGTCTTTGCCGCTTTATATCCACTTCTCCCATATATATCGTACAAGATAAACCGAATAAGGCAGCTACGGTAGCCACTGCAACGCCATGTTGTCCGGCTCCTGTTTCGGCAATAATCCGTTTCTTTCCCAGTTTTTTTGCTAAAAGTATTTGGCCAATTGCATTATTGATCTTGTGTGAACCGGTATGATTTAAATCTTCTCTTTTTAAATATATTTTTGCTCCTCCTAATCTCTCCGTTAATCTTTTAGCATAATAAAGGATAGAAGGTCTTCCGATATAGTATTTAAAATAATAGCGTAGATCTTCCTGAAAATGAGTATTTTTCTTTGCCTCCTGGTAGGCAACTTCAATTTCAGTGATAGCTGGTATCAAGGTTTCCGGTACATATTTTCCTCCAAAATGACCAAAATAACCTCTTTTATCCGGTAATATTTTATCCATTTTTCCACCTCTGAATTTCTTCCATATATTCTTTTATTTTTATTTCATCTTTGCAGCCCATTGTTTCTACACCGCTACTTACATCTACTCCCCAGGGATTAGTATTACTTAGAGCTCGAAAAACATTATTTGGATTCAAGCCACCGGCTAAAATCGTCAGTCCATATTTTTTAATTGTCTCGAGATTTTTCCAAGGGAAAACTTTTCCGGTTCCTCCTTCTGTGCCAATCTGATAGGTGTCACTTAAAAAATATTTGACAACTCCTTTATAGCTCTCGGGATGAGGAAACAATTGACCGGATTCGGATACTTTTATTGCTTTAATTACCTTTCTTTTATATTGCCGGCAATAATCAACATTTTCTGTTCCATGAAATTGTAGTGCGGTTAAGTCACAAAATTCAGCAATTTCTTTGACAATAAATATCGGGGCATTAACAAAAACGCCTACCCGTAATATATTTTTAGGTAAGGTTTGGATAATCTTTTTTGCATCTTCAGGGAAGATTTTTCGCGAACTTTTGGCAAATACAAATCCCAGTGCATTTGCCCCGGCATTTATTGCTATGGTGGCAGTATTTATATTTTTTATACCGCAAATCTTTATCATGCCTAATTTATTTTCTCTTCCCATTTTTTTTCATCACTCCTACTAATTCTTTCACTTTATTGTTTGGATTTTTTGCTGACATTAAAGTCTCGCCAATCAATACTGCATCTATTCCATAAGAACTTAATTCCTCGATATCTTGATGATTTTTGATACCACTTTCACTTACAAGTAAACAATTTCTAGGAATTAGACGGCTTAATTCTCCGGTTCTGGATAAATTTATAGAAAAATTCTCCAAATTTCGGTTATTAATGCCAATGATATTTGATTCAACCTCTAAAACTTTATACAATTCATCGATATCATGAACTTCAACTAAACAATCCATGTTTAAAGAATGCGCTATGTTTTGAAAGTGACTCAATAAAAATTGGTCCAACAGACTGGCAATCAATAAAATAGCATCGGCTCCAAAACTACGGGATTGATAAATCTGATATTCATCAATAATAAAATCCTTTCTCAAAACCGGTACATTGCTTATTGCTTTTACTTTACGAATATTTTCAGGATGACCTTTAAAAAAATTTTCCTCGGTTAAAACAGAAATAGCTGCAACTCCACCATCATCATAAGCTTTGACAATCTTTCCCAGGTCTTTCTTTTTACCAATCAACCCTCGAGAAGGAGAGGCAAATTTGAGTTCAGCAATTATTGAAATGTAAGGATCGGAATTTAAACAAGTAAAAAAGTTTCGCGTAGGTACCGATATTTTAGTAATTAAATCCATTAGAAACTGAAGAGGAAATTCTTTTTTATCTTGTTTTATTTCTTCTCGTTTCTGAATGACGAT
>CBFCZX010000180.1:0-3055 GCA_965602765.1 uncultured Atribacterota bacterium
CATTAGGGAAAATAAAAGAGGAAATTAAAATTCCGATATTTGCTAATTTTATGGCCGGTAGATTAGTAAAAGAAGCGATCGGAGAATTAAAAAAATACGGAATTCCCAATTACGAAACCGGAGAAAGATGTGCTAAAGTGATTCAAAAAATTATATCGTATACCTCGAAAAACTAAAAAATTTTTGACTAAAAAATATTTTTTAAATATAATAAAACGCAATATAATAAAACTAGCAAATTTCACTAATAAAAAGAGAGGGGTGATAGGTTATTTAAATTAGTAATTTAGTATCAAAGAAAATTTTAAAAAGTGGAGGTAGGAAAAAATGTTGTGTAGACGTTTTGGTTTGCGTTTTATTGTGAGTATTTTAATTATTGTTTTAGCAAGTTTATTTGTATTTAATTTTATGGTTATGGCGGAAAAGTTACCTGAAAAAATTGTAATTGGCTGCCTTGAATCTCTTACAGGTACGCATGCAGTTTTTGGTACCGAGGCAAAAGTTGGCATGGAACTTGCAGTTCAGCATATTAATGAATCTGGTGGAATTCTATCTTTGGGAGGTGTTCCTCTGGAATTAGTTGCTGAGGATGTAGGCGAAAATGCAATGAGTGCTCGTCTTGCAGCAGAGAGTCTGATAAGTAAACATCATCCGGTAGCTGTTTTAGGCCTATACGTTAGTCGATTAACTACAGCAGCATCAGAAATTACAGAAAGGGAAAAGGTAATTTTAGTAGCCGATGCTTTAGTAGATAATGTAACAGAGATGGGACGCCAGTACCTCTTCAGACCTGCTCCTAAAGCAAGTATACAAGGCAGATCTGCAGTTGAATTTGTTGTAGAGGCAGCAGAAAAAACCGGAATCGATCTAGAGAAAATTGCTATACTTAACGAAGATTCTTCTTTCGGAAGAAGTAATGCTATAGGGGCAGTACAAGCGGCTCTCGACAATGGACTTACTATTGTCTATCAAAAAGAGTACCCTTATGATATTACTGATGCATCATCTATTGTTCATGGTATTGCATCTTCTGAAGCGGATCTTGTCATTCACTGTCCTTATTTTATGGATGGCATTATATTTGCAAAATCCTTTAAAGAATTAAATAAGATTCCAAAATTTATTGCTGGTATGGGTGCTTGTGGATTTACAGATCCTGAATCGATAGAAGCAATGGGCAGTGCATCTGAATATTATAGTAATACATACAGTTACAATCCTGCTAAAAATACACCACAAAATTTGAAATTTGTCAAAGAATATATCGACATGATTGGTCACATTCCTACTGAAGCTGCCGGAATGAATTATTACGGAATGTGGATTTTAAAAGAAGCACTTGAGCTTTCTGGAACTCTTTCACCCGATGATCCGCTAAATCCAGATAACTTGCGTAAAGCATTTTTGGAATTAGATTTAACTTCCGGCCCCGCCGTAGAAACTTTCCCGGTAAATCATATTGCTTTCGACGGAAAAGGGGATAATCCTTTTGCAAGAGCTATAATAATGCAAGTCATTAATGGTGAACCTAAAGTAGTATGGCCTTTTGATGAAGCAGAAGCCGAATTTATTTTCCCAAGGAAAGATGCTACCTATTAAATAAATTCTTCGGATTTTAATTGATTTTTTCGCAGGGATTTAGTATCGCTTAGTGAAATTTACAGCAAATTATAAACAGATTTTATATATCTTTGCCCGGTTACATATAATTATATATTTTAACTGGGCAAAGATATACGTTTGGTGAGATGTAAATGAAGCAAGGGAAGGAAATAATTGTAAAAAATGGAAATAATGATTCAAAGTCTCTTTGACGGAGTATTGATGGGCTGCATATATGCTTTGATTGCTTTGGGATTGTCGCTTATCTTTGGAGTAATGAATGTGGTGAATTTTGCTCATGGAAATTTTGTAATGCTTTCCATGTATTTCTCTTTTTGGGTAGGTTCATTATGGGGGGTCGATGCAATTTTAACCCCGCTAATTACTTTTCCTTTATTATTTGTATTTGGCATGTTGATTTATTATGGGATAATAGACCGAACTCTAAAAGAACATTATACTATACAAATTGCTGTAACCGTAGGTTTAATGACTTTTTTGGGCGCCATAACTCAATTAGCATGGAAAGCACAGCCTCGTGCGCTTTCTTATTCTTTTATTCAAGGCAATATTCAATTCGGAGGCTATACCATTGCGCTTTCACGATTAACTTCAGCTATAATCAGTCTAATTGTTATTATAAGCATAGCTTTTTTCTTAAGTAAAACTTGGCCGGGACGAGCAATACGGGCAACTTCTGATGATTCAGATGCTGCTTCTCTTATGGGAGTTGATTTTCGAAAGACTTATGCCCTCGCCTTTGGACTGGGTTCAAGTCTAACCGCCATATCAGGTGGTTTATTGATGACCTTCCAACAAGTAGATCCAACTATGGGATTACGTTTTGGCTTGCTTAGCTGGTGCATCCTTGCACTTGCTGGATTAGGTTCGATTTCTGGATTATTGATTTCCGGTTTAATTATAGGAATAGGTGAATCACTGGCAATGACTTTTTGGGATCCCAGGGCAAGGTCTTTGGTAATATATCTTATATTTATTCTAGTTCTTTGGTTACGGCCCAAAGGTCTTTTTGGGAGGAAGGAATGAAACGCAAAAGAAATCACAATTTAGAGAATTTATTATTATTATTTTTAGTTATTGCTTTATTCGTGCCTTTAATATTTGGTTCAAATCAATATAATATACTTTTAGTTACCACCGTACTCATATATGGAGTCATGGCTACCTCTTGGAATATTATTGGTGGTCTAGCCGGTCAGCTTGACCTGGCTTCCTTTGCTTATCTGGGGTTAGGCGCTTTCACCTCAAGCACTTTATTTATCCGGTTTAATTTTACTCCCTGGATTGGCATGATTCTGGGTGGTTTGGTGGCAGTTGCTTTTGCCTTGTTCATTGGGTTTCCTTTGTTTCGGTTCCGAATAAGAGGAGTGTGGTATGCTTTAACTACCACCGCTCTGGTTGAGGTACTTAAAGTAGTTTTTAATATGTGGGA
>CBFCZX010000181.1:0-3012 GCA_965602765.1 uncultured Atribacterota bacterium
AGAGACAACGTCCCATCCTCTAACACTTGACGCAGGTTACCTACTCTTGCTTGTTGTTTTACATTCTAAAAAAAAGACAGAGAAGGAATGTATATATTACTTCCTTCTCTGTCTTTTTACCTGAAAGATTTTTCTATAAAAAGAAATTGCCTCTTCGGTGCTTATTTAAAGCTTTCCAGAGATCTGTCCGGCAATGGTCCTATTTGCCTGAGAGTTTAAATGAATTTTTCATCTTGCCCCTTCGGCTTCTTCCCTTTAAAAGGAAAACATCTCCCATTGCTTTCATTCAGAATATCAAATAATTATTTTATTAAGTTTTTTAATTAAATTTATAGTTACATAATATAATATCATATTAATTTAAAAAATTCTATAGTTCTATAAAACGCATGCTAAAAATTGAATAAAAACGCTATCAGAAAATATTATAGTATTTTCAATTCCTTAAAAGAACTATCGATTATCATGAAAAATAATTGCTCATTTCTAAAAAAAGCATTGTATTTAGCTAACCTAAACACGCTATAGCGAAAAAACGAATAAAAATACTTAACGAAAAGTATCGAATCTAAAAAAACTCTTGACAATAGCTTTTTATTAATATAGATTGAATGAAATTTTTACCATAAGTGAATCAAGAATTATTTATTCATTCAAATATACAAAGGAAGATTGAAGATGAGTTTAATTGATTTTGGAACCTTGATCCCATTTGCCTTAATTACTATCTTTACACCTGGACCGGGTAATTTGACCAGTGCTTCTATGGGCATTAATTTTGGAATTAAGAAAACCATGTATTTTCTTTATGGAATTTTTCTTGGATTTTTTATACTCATGCTCTTTTCCGGATTTTTTTCTAATCTGCTTTTCGTAATTTTCCCTTCTATTGAGCCTATCATGCGCTGGATTGGAGCAATGTACATTTTTTATTTGGCTTTTAGCACTTTTAAGACTACATTATCTCTAGAGAAAAATAAAAATTCATCAGTCTTGGGTTTTTATAACGGGTTGTTGATACAATTATCTAATCCAAAAGGGATTATTTTTTGCCTTACTCTTTTTTCAACTTTGCTCAGGCCAATTATAGATAATCCTTTATTTATAATTATATTCTCTTTAAGTCTTGCCTTATTGGTTTTTTCCTCAATTTTAACCTGGACGTTATTCGGTACTATGATTAATCAATATTTACGAAATAAAAATGTAAAAATCATCACAAGCAGTATTTTTTCTTTACTTTTAATTTTCACCGCTCTAAGCATTGTCGGTTTTTTTCCTAATTAGCCTTACATTAAAATTTTACTTTAAATATAATTATTTATCTCGATTATTATTAATCATGGGATTCTGTAAACAGATCTATTTGCGACTCAACTGTCCTTAGATCTTTTAAACCTTAATATTGACAGTTTTTAAAATTGCAATACATCATTAAGGAAATTTCATATATGGAATTTTCTCCTGTTTAGTAATTCTAATTTCAATTTTTTTAGGTAAATATCATTCACTTTTTTACTTTAATCAATCGTTTCAATATGGTCTTATAGCCGTCAGATCCGTAAATCAAACATTTCTTTACCCTGCTGATGGTTGCAGAGCTTGCTCCCGTTTTTTCGGCAATTTCGTCATAGGTTTTCCCATTGTATAACATTCTTGCTACTTCCAATCTCTGGCTGAATTCTTTTATTTCATTGATAGTTGCTATATCTTCCAGAAAATTACTGCATTCCTTTTCATCTTTGAGAAGTAGTATTGCTTTAAACAGCTGGTCAGTAAACACATCTTTCCATCGGTGGTTATCTTCCATATTAACACCTCTTTTCTTCACTTTTAGCATGATTATGCTTTCTTCTTCTTTTCAATTCTTTGAAAATACTATTCGGAGAAATATTAAAATAACCCAGTACTACTAAAATATGAAACCATAAGTCGGCAACTTCATAAATCAGGGCATCTTTCTCCTCATCTTTCATGGCAATAATGACTTCTGTAGCCTCTTCTCCAATCTTTTTGGGTAGTAAATCTTTTGAATTTGCCAGTAATTTGCAGGTGTAAGAATCTTTTTGAAAATTGATTTTTCTATCTTGAACAATACGATAAATCTCATTGATGATATCGCTATCCGCACTCTCCGAATTATTGCTCTGTTCTTTCTTTACATTGATATCATCATCAATATTTTTTATTTCATTTTCCTCAATTTTTTTGAAAAAACAGGAACGATGACCGGTATGGCAGGCAACTCCGACTTGCTTTGCTACAATTAATAATGTATCGTTATCACAATCTAAAAGAATCTTTTTCCATAATTGAATATGACCGGATGTTTCCCCTTTATACCACAATTTTTTCCTGCTTCTACTGTAAAAGCAGGTTCTACCACTTTCCAATGTTTTTTCCAGAGATTCTTTATTCATGTAAGCTAACATTAATACCTCGCCATTCGCTTCATCTTGAATAATCGCTGGAATCAGTCCTTCCTTATTAAATACAATTTTATTGAATATTGTCTTTTTTTTCATTCGTTTTATTCTCCTGCTATGTTCTTATTCTGACATGTCTCTCTCTTAGAAAATCTTTCACCTTAGCTATGGAATATTCTTTTCTATGAAATATTGATGCAGCCAGTGCGGCATCCGCTTTTCCTTCAATGAAAACCTCCAGCAAATCTTCAGGTTTTCCGGCACCGCCTGATGCA
Organism: uncultured Atribacterota bacterium; assembly: GCA_965602765.1. Taxonomy (GTDB): domain Bacteria; phylum Atribacterota; class Phoenicimicrobiia; order Phoenicimicrobiales; family Phoenicimicrobiaceae; genus JAYEGH01. The sequence goes on from CBFCZX010000181.1 coordinate 2,702, forward strand.
ATTACCGGAATATTGACATTTTCAGATACACTGCGTGTCAGCTCAATGTCATATCCTTCTTTGGTACCATCTTTATCCATACTGGTCAGTAATATTTCTCCCGCACCTAATTTCTCAACTTCTTTTACCCAGTCAACGACTTCTTTACCGGTCTTTGTTCTCCCTCCGTTAATCACCACTTCCCATCCTGAAGCTGAACTTATGGCATCAACCGCTACGACAATCGTTGAGCTGCCGAATTTTAAAGATGCCTCCCTGATTAATTCAGGATTTAAAACTGCAGTTGTATTAACAGATACTTTATCTGCTCC
>CBFCZX010000182.1:0-3009 GCA_965602765.1 uncultured Atribacterota bacterium
AATTGCTGATAGCTATATAAGCGAATCAGGTATAAAGATAAATGAAACCCGTTTGGTATTGGGAAGTAATTACGGGATTATTTATGCAGGAGCTGTGCAGGGAAACTTTAATGAAGTCTTAAAAAGATACAATCTAAATCTTTCGTGGTTAAAGATTGGCATGATTCACCCCTTACCTGAGGATAGAATAAGAAATTTTCTAAAGGTTAATGATCAAATTCTTATCCTGGAGGAATTAGATCCTCTAATTGAAAAAGAAGTGACAAGAATTGCCTATACAATGAATAAAAGAATTGTCATTTTAGGGAAATTGGATGGCACATTACCAGTAATAGGTACTTATTCCTTTAGAAAAGTTAAAAAGGGCATAGAAGTGCTTTTAAATAAAAAGTTCGGTAGCGATAGTCATGATGAGATGATAAAGGAGGCAAAACAATTAGAAGTAAAACGGCCGACTTCCTTTTGTGCTGGATGTCCCCATCGAGGAACTTATTATGCGCTAAATAAGGCTATTAAAAATTTAAAGTACAAAAAAGATGAAGTCATTATTACCGGTGATATCGGATGTACCATCTTGGGAATGAACAAACCTTTTGAAAGTTGCTGGACTGAAGTGTCTATGGGAGCAAGTATAGGCCTAGCTCAAGGATTTAAACATTCTGGAATTATAAAACCGGTAATTGCAACTATCGGGGATTCTACATTTTTCCATGCCGGTATTCCTCCTCTTATCAATGCTGTCTACCAGAAAGTGAATATCACTATTATTATTTTAGACAATGGTTGGACAGCTATGACTGGTTTTGAAGAAAATCCGGGAACAATTCCTTTAAACGAAAAGGAAACTGCAAGGGTAGATATTGAAAAAATATGTCGGGGTTGTGGGATAGGAGAATTATATATTATTGATCCCTATAATTCGGAAAAATCAATTGCACAAATAATGAAAGCTATAAATTATCCGGGTGTATCGGTGGTAATTGCCCGCAGAGAGTGTGCTCTCCAGGCAAAAAGGAGAAAAACTAATTTTCCTAAATATCGAGTGGATGTGAAAAAATGTACCGGATGCAGGCTATGTTTGAATACACTTGCCTGTCCGGCTATGATATTTCATCCTAAAAATAATATACATAAGTCTTTTATAGAAATTAACTCAACCTGTACGGGATGCGGTTTATGTGAAGCTATCTGTCCGGTGGGAGCCATTGAGGTGATAAAAGATGGAAAATAATATCTATATTGCAGGTGTCGGTGGTCAGGGAGCTATCAGGTTGGGACAGATTATCGCGAATTATGCACTGCAAAAAAATGAAAGAGTAAAATTTTTCAAAGAAGTAGGCATGGCGCAGCGAGGCGGCTCAGTTCACTGTGAAATAAGAATAGGCGATATCTTTGGCTCCCGGATTCCTCCACATTCTGCTGATACAGTTGTGGTGATGGAACTTGTCGAAGGTTTAAAAGCTTTAGATTGTGTTGCGCCGGGCGGAATAGTCATTTTAAATAAGAAAAAAGTTTATCCCATAGATATAATGACTCATCCGGAAAAATATCCTAAAAGTAAAGAAATTGAAGCATTGTTTAAAAAAACAAAAGCAAAAATTATATGGATTGATGCAGAAAAAATTGCGAAGGATATCGGTTTTCCGGTAGCAGAAAATATGGTATTGCTGGGAGTTTTATCTTTTATTTCTTCTTTTGACAAGGAGTTTATGTTAGAAATTTTGACAAAGAGCATTCCCCGGGAATTGGAAAAAAATATTTCTGCTTTTAATGAAGGTTATAAAGCAGTAGAGGGAACCGTTATATGAAAAATTTTTTTAATCCCAATTCAGTAGCTATTTTCGCCTCCATGAAAGAGGGAAAGACCGGATACGAAATCGTAAAGAATATGGTGGAAGGTGGATTTAAAGGAGAAATTTATCCTATAAATCGCAACGGGGGTGAGATATTCGGTAAAAAGGTCAATCCGGAATTTGATGATTTAGTTATTGATTTGGCTATTATTGCCATTCCAGGGAAGTTTATTCCTTCCTTACTTGAAGATTTGGGTAAAAAAAAGGTTAAATCAGTAGTTATAATATCTGCCGGTTTTTCCGAGGTAGGGAATATTGCAGATGAAAAAGAAATAAAAAAAGTTGCCGAACGATATCAAATGAGAATTATCGGGCCAAATTGTGCGGGTATTATGAGTACCGATTGCAAACTTTTTGCCAGCATAGAAGTTCCGGCTTTATATGGACATACTGCTTTTATTACTCAAAGTGGCGCCCTTGGCGGAGTAGTATTGATGATGGCTGAGGAAATGGGATTTGGTTTTTCAAAATTTGTAAGTTATGGAAATAGATGTGATGTTGATGAAATAGATTTAATGAAATATCTTGAAAATGATTCTCAAACCAAAGTTATTGCCATTTATATTGAAGGATTGATCAAAGGAAGAGAATTTTTAGTTCAAGCAAAAAAAACAATTTCTAAAAAACCCATTGTAGTGATAAAATCAGGAAAGAGTAAAGCAGGGATGAGAGCTACCTCTTCTCATACTGGTTCTTTGGCTGGGAAAGACAAAATTTATGATGCCGCTTTCAAACAGGCCGGCATATTACGGGTAGAAGGTGTAGAGGAGATGTTTGATCTTTGCCGGGCGTTTATTCAATATCCGAAAATTGAAGGAAAGAAAGTCGGAATAATAACCAATTCAGGGGGTCCTGCAGTTTTGGCTTCTGATAAATTGGAAGAATTAGGTTTAATTATATCCGAGCCCTCAGAAAATTTGAAAAATCAATTGAAAGAATTATTGCCTCCGAATGTTGCTTTAGGAAATCCATTCGATCTTTTGGCTTACGGAGGTGCAGAATATTTTAGCAGTGTATGTAAAACAATAGCTCCGGAATATGACGCACTACTTGCTATATTCGTACCAACTGCATCGATGGATTCTACTAAAATTGCAACTGCATTAGGGAAAATAAAAGAGGAAATTAAAATTCCGATATTTGCTAATTTTATGGC
>CBFCZX010000183.1:0-2961 GCA_965602765.1 uncultured Atribacterota bacterium
TGCTTTTAGAAAAAAATTACATACCGATAATAGCCACTGTTGGTGTGGACAATAAAGGAGCTAGATATAATATCAATGCCGATACTGCTGCCGGACAATTGGCCATTTCTCTAAAAGCGGAGAAACTCATATATTTAACTGATGTCGATGGAATATTCAAAGATTTTACAGATACTAATTCTTTAATTAGCAGTTTAAATACTGAGGAAGCTAAAAAATTAATAGAATCCGGCGAAATACAAAAAGGCATGATACCTAAGGTAGAATCGGCAGTACATGCCATAGAGGGAGATGTAAAAAAAGTCCATTTTCTCAATGGAAAACATATGCACTCCATCCTATTGGAATTGTTTACAGACAGTGGAATAGGAACAGAATTTATTTCTTGATGATATAAATATCTATCATATCAATCAAATTAAAAATTAAATAAGGAGGTTAAAAAATTATGAATACTAAAGAATTAATAGAAAATGAAAAAAAATATTTATTTCAAACATATGCTCAGCCGGCGATGATACTGGATAAGGGTGAAGGAATGAAAGTTTGGGATTTAGAAGGAAATTTATATTATGATTTCATCGGCGGGATTGCGGTGAACGCTTTGGGGTATTGCCATCCTAAAATCATTGAAGCTGTTAGAAATCAGGCAGAAAAGCTCATTCACTGCTCGAACCTTTTTTATCATGCACCGCAAATCATTTTAGCAAAAAAGTTGGTTGAAATTTCCTGTGGAGATAAAGTATTTTTTGGTAATAGTGGTGCAGAAGTTAATGAAGGCGCTATTAAATTAGCGGTTAAATATTTTAAAGACCAAAATAAAGATAAACATAAAATTATTTATATGAAAAATTCTTTCCATGGTAGAACGATTGCTACGCTGGCAGCTACAGGTAAGTATAAATACCAGAAAGACTATTTGGCTCTTTTACCGGAGTTCAAACAAGCGATATTCAATGATTTAGAATCCGTTAAAGAGATGTATGACGAACAGGTTGCGGCAATTTTAGTTGAGCCCATTCAGGGAGAAGGAGGTATTAATATAGCTACTCCTGAATTTTTGGAAGGATTACGTAAATTCTGTGATGAAAAGGGAATATTATTAATCTTTGACGAAATCCAGTGTGGCATGGGAAGAACAGGAAAGATGTTCGCTTATCAAAACTACAATGTGGAACCTGATATTTTTACACTAGCTAAATCTTTGGGAGGAGGCATGCCTATTGGCGCTATCATAGCAAAAGATAGTATTGCTTCTGTTTTCAAACCCGGCGATCACGGAACTACTTTTGGAGGAAATCCGGTAGTCTGTGCCGCAGCTCTTGCTAATTTACAGGTAATTGAAGAAGAAGATTTATTGGCAAAATGCAAGGAGAAAGAAATATATTTCATAAGCAAATTCGAAAAACTAAAAGAAAAATATCCTGAATATATTAAAGAAATAAGAGTAATAGGCCTTATGGTAGGGTTGGAAGTTGAAAAAAATGGCCCGGAAGTCGTTAAGAAATGCGTCGAAGAAGGCATATTGATGAATTGCACCGCAGGCAATGTATTGCGTTTCCTACCCCCTTTAATTGTTGGAGAAAAAGATATCGACCATTTGGTAGACATTCTAAATAAGATTTTTAAGAGTATCAGTAAATGAAAATTGATGAATGATATAACAATTTTTAACTAATTTTGTTATTTCTAAAAAAATTGGAATTCTGAATCTTTAAAAAATAAATCCCTGCTTCGGCAGGAAAAGGAGAAGAAACAAAAATGAAAAAAATGAAAAAAGTAGTTTTGGCATATTCCGGAGGATTAGACACGTCGATTGCCATAAAATGGCTACAAGAAAATTATTGTGATGAAGTAATAGCGGTTGCTGTAGATGTCGGACAGAATATAGATCTGAAATTTGTAAAAGAAAAAGCATTGAAGGTAGGCGCAGTAAAATCATTTGTTGTTGATGCAAAAGAAGAATTTGCGAAAGATTATGTATTAAAAGGATTGCAGGCCGGAGCAGTTTACGAATCAAATTATCCACTGGCTACCGCTTATTCCAGACCACTAATATCAAAAATATTAGTAGATTTTGCCGAGAAAGAAAGTGCACAAGCTGTTGTACATGGATGTACCGGAAAAGGCAATGACCAGGTTAGATTTGAAGTTTCAATCGCTGCATTAAATCCCAATCTACAAGTAATAGCGCCGGCAAGGGAATGGGGATTTACCCGGGAAGAAGAAATTGAATATGCAAAAAAATACGATATTCCTATTCCGGTAGATGTAGACAATCCTTACAGTGTGGACCAGAATTTATGGGGAAGATCTTGTGAGTGCGGTGTATTGGAAGATCCTTGGGTGGAACCACCGGAAGAAGCCTATGAATGGACAGTCAATGTGAAAGATGCACCTGATCAATCAACTTATTTAGAAATAGTATTTGAAAAAGGTGTTCCCGTTAGTGTTGCTGGCAAAAAATTGTCTTTGCCTGAACTTATATTGAGTTTAAATGAGGTCGGTGGTAAAAATGGTGTCGGGCGTGTAGATATGGTAGAAAACAGGCTTGTTGGCATAAAATCACGAGAGACCTATGAATGTCCGGGAGCCACTATTTTATTAAAGGCATACCAGGCACTGGAAAGTTTGGTGCTTCCTCGAGAATTATCTCATTTCAAACAGAATATTTCGCTAAAATATGCTGAATTAACCTATTATGGTTTATGGTTCTCTGCTTTAAAAAAAGCATTGGATGGTTTTGTAAGTGTCGTCAAAGAAAAAGTAAGCGGAACAGTGAGGATAAAGTTATATAAAGGAAATTGCGTAGTTGTTGGAAGAAAGTCAGAAAATTCTTTATATGATTTTAATTTAGCAACTTATGATCAGGGAGACACCTTTAATCAGGATTTTGCCAAGGGATTTATTGAACTTTGGGGATTACCGACAAAAGTTTATTCATCAGTAAATAAAAAATAA
>CBFCZX010000184.1:0-2881 GCA_965602765.1 uncultured Atribacterota bacterium
TTAATTTAGAAAGAGAGATAGATTGATGAATGAAAATGGTTTTAAAAGTATCAAGAATGCCATAGAGGATATACGCAACGGTAAGATGGTTGTTATCGTGGACAGTGAAGATAGAGAAAATGAAGGAGATTTGGTCTTTGCAGCGGAAAAGATTTCCCCGGAAAAAATTAATTTTATGACTAAATACTGTCGGGGATTAATTTGCGCGCCGGTTAGCGAAGATGTCATAAGAAGGTTAAGCCTATATCCCATGGTACTTCGTAATCCGGATCCGGATGCTGCAGCCTTTACTGTATCCGTTGACGCAAAAACCACTTCAACGGGTATTTCTGTTCACGATAGAACAGATACTATTCTCAGATTAATCTGTCATGATTCGAAGCCGGATGATTTTAAAAAACCCGGGCATGTCTTCCCTTTAAAAGCACGAAACGGAGGTGTCCTGGAAAGAGCAGGTCATACCGAAGCAACGGTAGATTTAGCAAAATTAGCAGGATTATGTCCGGCAGGAGTTCTTTGCGAGATACTAAACGATGATGGTTCAACCGCTAAAATACCAGATCTTCTTTCTTTTATTAAAATTCATAATTTAAAAATGATTTCTATCGATGAATTAATTGCATATCGAAAAAGCATAAAAAATATTCTGGTATAGATTTTTATAAATATGACTAAAATACATAGCCTCGTTTTTTAATCAATCTATTTTCCTAAATGCTTATTTAAAATTTTAGTAAATGATTGTCTGAAAAATAATTTCCTTATATTGCTTGCATGGATATAAGTTAAAGTGTAAAATATAGTGTCAAAAAAAGATGATGGAGGGGTGGCAGAGCGGCTGAATGCACCGGTCTTGAAAACCGGCGATACGAGAGTATCCGTGGGTTCAAATCCCACCCCCTCCGCCACTTATTTACTGCTATCAGCATAGACACTACTACATATTTTTTCTGGAAAACGATTATTTAAAGAGAACTCCCGTAATAGTAAAAATAGAATAGACGGTATTTTGCCTATTTAAATAGATTAAATTTAAGTTTTTTCCTAATAAATTAATGCCAATCTTATAAAATTTATATAAATATCTATTTCTTGTATTGGAAATTTTTCTATGCGAAAAAAGCAGGAATTCTAAATTTTTTATAGAATGTAATATATAATTGTAAGAAGTTACTCTATCGATTACCACTTTTTTAATATTTTATTTGAATTCCGGTATAACATTGCTCTTCCAAAATAATGGAATTGGGATGTTTAAAAAGGAGATATTTCTATGAAAATAAGGGAGCGTCGCGGTAGTAAAGATCGTAGATCCGGTGAAGAACGCAGAAAGAAAAAAGATTCGAATTACAAAGGCCCCGAGCGCAGAATCAGTCCGGATAGAAGATTTAAAAGAAATAGAAGAAAATGATTTGATGAGAATGGAATACAGAAGGCTAAGAAAATGTTCTGTAAATTAGCGGATAATATTCCTTTTGAAATTATTTACACTAACTTTTTTTCTCGAAAAAAGCTCCGATTGTTTTCATAATAAAACCGGAAAAAGTTTTACACTTTATATTTTCTTTGTGCTTAATGAATAATATAGAGGAAAACTATTTTTACGGAGAAAAAAATGATATTCAAAACCATTGGGATTTTTTTGGTATATTTTTTAGGAATTATCATTTTATATCTGGTCATCATTATTTTCGCCCCTAATTTTCATGTACCCAAACAACCTATCAATAAAAATAAAAAAACAAAAAAACCACCACAAAAATTTAAAAAAGACATTAGCTTTAAAGTTGGTGAATCCATTTTAAAGGCCTGGTTGTATCTTCCCGAAAATCTCTCTCTACCTGTTCCCTGTGTTATTATGAGCCATGGCTTTGGAGGTACAAAGGATATGCTTCTGGAATCATATGCTTTACGCTATCGGGAAGCCGGCATGGCGGTATTGACTTATGATTTTAGACATTTTGGAGAAAGCGAGGGTGAACCCAGGCAGTTGTTTTATATATCTTATCAACTAGAAGATTTATCAGCCGCTATCGAGTATGTGCGTGGTGTAAAAGAAGTAAATTCGGATAAAATTGCTTTATGGGGTACCTCTGCTGCCGGAGGTTATGGAATAGTGGTTGCTGCTCGGGACAAAAAAATTGCCTGCGTAGTGGGACAATGCCCTGCTCTTGATAGTCGGGAAGATGGTAAATTAGCATTAAAGAGAGAAGGTATTGGATTCTTTCTCCGCTTATTCATGCATGCACAACGGGATATGGGAAGATCGAGGTTTGGACTATCCGCTCACAAAATACCAATTATCGGAAAACCAGGTACCCTTGCCATGATAACTGCTCCCGGTGCTTTTGAAGGCTACTCAAAACTTGCTTCACCGGGATTTGTGAATGAAGTTTGTGCCCGTATTTTATTAAGAAGCCACGGGCATAACCCCATTGATTATGCAAAAGATGTAAAATGCCCGGTTTTATTGCAGGTTTGTACAAAAGACAATCTAGTCTCCAAAATTTCCTATCAAAAAACTGCCCGAATTCTCGATAAATATGTGACATTAAAGGTTTATTCAATCGGACATTTTGAAATTTACGAAGGTGAATATTTTAAAAAAGCCATCAGCGATCAGATTGATTTTTTCAAGAAACATCTTTTTGATTAATTATTTTCCAATTTTTTTTATTTTTCCCGATTATTACACTTAGAATCCACAACTCCAATCAGAGTGGATAAGGAGAAATGCTCACCATGCAGATTTTGTGAAAAACTTTGTCCAGTGAACAATGTTTAATTTATTAAATATCTGCAATTTATGCACATTGCGTATTTTGAATGAGAGGTTTTGCTTATTGCCGGAAAAACCCATTAATTTTAAGGATTATCATAG
>CBFCZX010000185.1:0-2841 GCA_965602765.1 uncultured Atribacterota bacterium
GGAGGAACATGGCCTGCAAAAAGGGAAGACCGGTATCGAAGAATATCTGGCTTATAAAAAAGTCTTGTTGTTGTATGACTGGATTTCAAATAGAGAGATCAGAAGCATTGAACAGGAATACAGTCTTTATCATGGTGCAGTCAAACGCTTGGGAGAAGGATTCTCCTGGCTGGCAGACAGCCTGGCAGCGATTGCCTGTGATATGGGTTGGAACAGGGAACGGGAAGAAGATGTAAAAAAGATAAAGTGTTTATCCGAGAGGCTGGTCGAAGGCGTGGAAGAAGTGGGTTTGCCCCTTTCGCGCCTGCATATTCCGGGATTGACCCGGTCTTATATCCAAAGATTGGTTAAAGAAGGATATGAGGATGAGGATTGCTTAAAAGAATTGGGAAAGAAAGAATTGAGTAAGGTATTACCAGGGAGACTGGTAACAAGAATCCGGGAAAGGATAAAAGATAAAAAAGAAGAGGAAGTGAAGAAAAAAAGAAAGGACAGGTAAAGGGAGTGGGGAAAGAAAACAAAAAAATTCCTACTGGTGATACGGAGTACAGTGATAAATTTGGAGGCGAACAACCACAGACGATTTTGGAGATTGACAAGCGTCGTCCGGACAGAATTCTCTTTGAAGGGAAAGAAGTAAATATAACGACAAGAGGATTTTCTTTATTATACCTTTTAGCGAAACATAGCGGACAGGTAATTCGCTACGAGGAAATCCTAAAAGTTTTATGGAAAGAGGAAGAAAATGCCATCTACACCCGAATAAATTACCATATTTGTAAAATTAAAAAGGATATTTTAAAAGTAGTAAATTCTAAAAACGGACATGTAAAAAGAATTGGAAATATTTTTAAAACAATTCCCGGCAGAGGTTTAATGCTGGATATTCAAAAAAAGGAATTATCGGTTATAGAGCAATGAACGGAGAAGTAAATATTGACTAAAAAGATACAGTATTTTAATGATAAGGCTATCTGTTTTTTAATATTTTTAGGAGACGATGGTCATCTTCACATGGAATACAACTATTAGACAGCACATATTTCACCATTTGATTTTATGTAAAACTGCAGGGGAAGGGGCTGGCTTGCGAATAATAGCGGCGATAATGAATAGGCATAGCTTCCTGCTTTTGACACGACCAATATATCCCCGATATCAGCCTTCGGAAGCATGATATCTTTTGCCATGATATCGGTCGAGGTACACAGATTTCCCACAATATTTACCTTTTCAGATGATGAATCTTTTTTATTTAGAATACTGAATTCGAAGGCATCCCTGGAGGTGAATAGTGGTTCACTACCCGGTAATTTGTTTTTTTGCGGTGCATAAGCAGCGATGAGTTCGGCTATAGAAGGCCGAAAAAATCCGTTAAGTGCGTTTTCTACGATTAAGTACTTTGTGCCTCTGGATTCCTTTGTATCGACAATATGAGTCACATATTGACCGGCTTCACATATTACAAATCTGCCTGTTTCAATGAGTAGCCTGACATTTAACCTGTCCTTGAATCTTTGAAAAAGGTTTTTAGATTCATCGCTGAGCAACTTGATATCAAGAGTCGTATCATTTAATAATGAATATACTATACCCAACCCGCCACCAAAGTTAATGAATTCCAATTCCCAACCCATGGTCTCTTTACAAAATAGAGCCAGTTCAAAAATTTTTTCATAGTACCGGTAAAGCCAGCTATGATCAAGCACCTGGGAGCGCAGATGAACATGGATACCGCTAATTTCTATATAAGCAAAATTCCTTATAAGATCTTTCTCCTTTATAAGAGTCTCTTCATCGACTCCAAATTTACTACTTGCGCCCTTCCCGGTATCCATAGTGTAGTCCGGATTAATGCGCAATCCTATCTTTATGTGTTGTTTTCTCTTTTTGGCAATATCATTAATCAGGGACAACTCATGATAACTATCGGCTATGATTATGGATTTATTGATGGTTTTTTCAATATCTCTATTTGTTTTCCCCGGTGATGAATAGAATATCTTTTCAGATGTCAATCCTGATTTTCGGGCTATCATTGCCTCTTCTGCCGAAGCTGCATCCGCACCGAATCCACACGATGTCATGAAATTGACGATAGGTACAAACGGATTAGTCTTTATGGAGTATAAAAACTCAAAGGGTGAAAAATTCTTTAAAAGTATTTTAACTTGTCGGTCAATAATGCTTTCATCATACAAATAAAATGGTCTGTTGTGTTTAGTCATCAAATTTTTAATAATATTTGTTTTATTTTCCATTCAAACAAATTCTCCCGAATGTATTTTTTAATAGATATCTATTTGGCATATGAAAATTTTAATCTTATTTTACCTGTGACTATTATATTACAAATTTTACAAACAAACATCTTAATAAATCAGTGGTGAGCAATAAGTAATTAAGAACTAAAGTGGGTAGGGATGTGGGAATATTGTTCAAACTTTTCTTTCGATAAATCCCTTCGGTAGAAATTCGGTTAAAATTCGTTAGAATTTCGGTAGAAAACAAGTAGAAAACTCGATACAGGAAAAATTATTTATGATGTAATTATGTAGTTAGGTAATTCATATCCACCTTTCATATTTGCAAGGAGAGTAATTTTAAATAAGGAGAAGATATGCAGCGGGAAAAATCGGAAAAAGAAAAATGTGCAACAAAGGGATATCTTATCATCCCCTGTTATTATCCCAGGGAAGCCATCAAAAAATTGGGAGCCGGACCGGCTATTTTTTATCAGTATCTTCTTACCTATTGCCATAAAGATGAACATCTGGTCTGGCCTTCCCTTTCTAAAATAAGCAGGGATACCGGTTTCACCCGAAAAACCGTCACCAGATA
>CBFCZX010000186.1:0-2767 GCA_965602765.1 uncultured Atribacterota bacterium
CCAAGAATTTTGTGCAGCAACAGATGCAGGAATTTATTTTAGCAGTGAAGCAGGGGAAAATGAAAAGAGATAAAATCTGAGAAGAGAATATTTTTCTGGACATCTAATGATCTAGCTACAGATAATATATAAATAGTTGTATTAAAAAAAAAGGAATTTGTGCTAATTTAACGAATTTATAATTTAACAGAAGTAGTATTTGCACTAAACACGAAAATCAATATCATTCATTCAAAATAAATTAGAAATCGAGGTGGAAAAAAGGTGAATAAATCTAATAATTATAAAAATGACTTCGATAAAGAAAAGCGACTAATTTCTTTAGTCTTATGTGGTGAGGCCGGACAGGGAATACAAACTGTCGAAGGTTTATTGACCCGGATTTTTAAGTTGGCCGGTCTTAATGTATTTGCCACCAAGGAATATATGTCAAGGGTGCGGGGTGGTAGTAATTCTACCCAAATCATCATATCGAATAAAAAAGTATCTGCTCCCTTAAACCGAATAGATATTTTAATTCCTCTGGATAAATCAGCTTTGCCACATTTAACGAAAAGAATCGGGAATAATACACTAATCTTAGGAGAAAAAGAAAAGATATTACCCGATAGAGATATAATAGATATTCCTTTCACAAAAACAGCAAAAGAAATTGGAAATCCAATTTTTGCAAATATTGTGGCAGTGGGTTTAATTGCTGGTATTTTTAAAATTAATCAACAAATTCCCCTGGAATATACCAGAAAACGTTTTTCTGCCAAAGGAGAAAAAATTATTCAAGGAAATATAGCAGCCATTAAAAAAGGATACGAGATTGCCTTTGATTTACTCAAAAAAGAAAGTATGGCTCAAATACACATACCTCGCCCTGATCCCAAACAAAACGTAAAAAAAGACATAATTTTAAATGGCGCAGAAGCAGTTGCATTGGGTGCAATTTCCGGAGGATGTAATTTTATTTCCGCTTATCCCATGTCTCCTTCTACGGGTGTTTTGACTTTTATCTCTCAATATGCGAAAGAATTCAATATTATTGCCGAGCAAGCCGAAGATGAAATCAGCGCAATCAATATGGCTTTAGGATCCTGGTATGCGGGAGCTCGAGGAATGATTACTACTTCCGGCGGAGGTCTTGCTTTAATGGGAGAAGGGGTGAGTTTGGCAGGCATGATGGAATTGCCTGTTGTCATACATCTTGCTCAACGACCTGGACCGGCAACCGGTTTACCCACCAGAACAGAGCAGGGAGACCTTGAGTTAGCTTTGTATTCCGGGCATGGAGAATTTCCCAGAATTATTTATGCTCCAGGTGGAATTCAGGATTTGTTCTATCTCACTCAACGTGCTTTTAATTTAGCTGACAAATATCAAATTCCTGTTTTTATATTAACCGATGAATACCTTATGGATACATATTACAACACAGCAGAGTTTGATTTAGATAAAACCAAAATTGAAAGATATATTTACAAAACGAAGAAGAATTATAAAAGATTTCGATTCACCAAAAATGGCATTTCGGACAGGGGAATACCCGGATGGGGGGAAGGATTGGTGTTGGTAGATAGTGATGAACATGATGAGTTTGGGAGAATAACGGAAGACCTGGATTTAAGAAAAGATATGGTGGAAAAAAGATTGAAAAAATTTAAAGAATTAGAAAAGGATAAAATTTCTCCCGAATTAATAGGGACTCATGAATATGAAATTCTTATAGTTGGTTGGGGGTCTACATATCATATTATAAAAGAGGCTGTGGAGAATTTAAAAAAATACAAAATTGCTTTTCTCTATTTTAAACAGATTTATCCTTTACCTTTCGACATAAAAGAGTATTTAGAAAAAGCTAAAAAGATAATTATAGTGGAGAACAATGCTACTTCACAATTCAGTAAATTATTAGAATTTTTTACCGGTATAATGATAGAGCATAAAATTCTTAAATATAATGGACTACCGTTTTTTGTGGATGAACTCATGGAGAAAATAGAAAAAATCATGAAAAGAGAGGAGGTACCCCATGGATAATACTTTTGATTTGAAAGATAAAAACATTGACCTGGCATGGTGTCCGGGATGCGGTAATTTTGGTATCATTAAGGTTTTGAAATCTGTACTTGAAGAATCGAAGATAAAACCTGTAAATCTGGTGATGGTTTCAGGTATTGGACAGGCCGCTAAAATGCCGCAATATTTAAAAACCAATATGTTTAACGGATTACATGGCAGGGCATTACCGGTAGCAACGGCAATTAAAGCATGTAATCCCGAATTGACGGTCATTGCCGAAGGGGGAGACGGAGATATGTATGGAGAGGGTGGCAATCATTTTATTCATGCCATCCGTCGTAATCCAAATATTACTAACATCGTTCATAATAATATGGTTTATGGGTTAACCAAGGGGCAGGCCTCTCCTACCAGTCAACCGGGTTTTAAAACTCCTGTACAGATAAATGGAGTTTTTTTAGAACCTTTTAATCCAATAGCAGTTGCTATAGCTTTGAATGCATCTTTTGTGGCTAGAGCTTTTATCGGAGATGAGAAAGAGACTGCTGAGATATTAAAAGAAGCAATTACGCATAAAGGATTTTCACTGGTAGATATTTTTCAGCCCTGTGTTACTTTCAATAAACAAAATACTTACGCATGGTTCAAGGAAAATACCTTTTATTTAAAAAACCATGATTATAAAAATCGTCTTGAAGCCTTTGAAATGGCCGTGCAAAGCGATAGATTTCCACTGGGAATTTTCTATAAACATCCC
>CBFCZX010000187.1:0-2764 GCA_965602765.1 uncultured Atribacterota bacterium
ATTTTATGCCGATTTATATAATAGTCAATTTGTTGGATTAAAATAAAAGAGGTAAGTCAAAAAATATTTTGATTTACCTCTTTTTATACATCCGCATAGCTATTCAATCTTCTCCAACTCAACCTCCATGCCTGCCAATTCCTTCTGCACTTCCGAAAAATGCAAAGCTTAGTATTCCCGGTTCTGCTGATTGAAACCGATTATGGTGCTGTGTATCTCTTTGGTATTCTCCAGGATCAAAAATAAGAGGCCAGGTCTCCACATTTGGCATACAGAAGAATAATCGACTAAAATTATAACCATGAGCACGCCATTGAGTATTATATAAAGGAGTCATTACTAGAATTGTTGCATTCTAACGAAAGGCAAATTTGAAGACTTGACCCTTTTTATATTTTTAAAAAATAACTTGATGGTATAAATTTATTACGTTTATAACTTTACATTTATAATTTTATATATATAATAAAACAATTAGGTTTAAAAAACTAAAGGAGGATAACAACTAAATGAAAGGTAATTACGGTAAATATGTCTATATCGATTTAAGTAAGAATGAAATCAAGGATTACCCTATTCCGCAGGAATGGTACAGGAAATATTTGGGGGGAAGAGGTATTGCAGCCAGAATCCTGTTTAAAGAACTAGATCCCAAGGTCGATCCCTTTTCTGAAGAAAATATCCTTGTTTTTGCCGGTGGCCCCTTCCAGGGCTTAGGCGTTGCCGGAGCAGCCAGATTTTTAGTCATGGGTAAATCTCCCAAAACAAAAAACTTAAACGATTCATTTTGCGGAGGTTCATTTGGTCATATCTTGGGAAAAACAGGCTATGACGGAATCATTATTAAAGGAAAGGCTAAAAAACCGGTTTATATATCTATAGATAATGGAAAAGTACAGATACTACCGGCTGATGACTTATGGGGCCTTGATCCCAAGGAAGTGGAAGAAAAGATTAGTAAAGTGCAAAAAGGAGTTTCTATTGCTTGTATCGGTGTAGCAGGAGAAAAGCTGGGCATGCAATCCTGTATCATGGTTGACAATACCCGTTCAGTCGGCAGGCCTGCTTATGGAGCCCTCATGGGTTCAAAAAAATTGAAAGCCGTTGTAATTAGTGGAAATCAGAAAAAAGAACTGGTAGATGCAGAAAAATTTAATGCTTTAAGAAAAGAATTTGGCAAAAAAGTAGCTGATTCCGGTTTTCCTGTATCTTTAAAAGAATTCGGAACAGCAGCCGGTGTAGAATTTTTAAGTGATAATGGAATACTTCCCACAAAGAATTTCATAAATGGACATTTTCAAGGTGCCAGTAAAATTAGTGGACAGGCCTTAGTGGAAAACAAAGTATGGGTAAAGGGTGATACCTGCCCGGGATGTCCGGTAGCTTGCAAAAGAGTGGTTGAAGGTTCCTATAATGGTGAATCATTTGAAAAAGAATGGGGTGGTCCCGAGTATGAAACCATTGCCGCTTTAGGTTCTAATTGTTTAAATGATGATTTAGAGTCCATTTGCTTGTTTAATAAAAAATGTAACCAATATGGATTAGATACCATTTCTGTCGGAGTACAAATCTCTTATTTGATGGAAGCGACAGAGAAAGGACTATTAAAAAAAGAAGACCAGATTAAATGGGGGGACACGAAAGCCATCTCGGAATTAATCGATAAAATTGCCCACCGTGAAGGGATTGGTGACTGGGTAGCAGGAGGAGTAGAATATATCTCTGAAAAAGTGGGAGACGGCTCATTTTTAGTCCATTGCAAAGGAGAGGAAGTTGCCATGCATGACCCCAGAGGAAAGTACTCTATGGCCGTTTATTATGCAACTGTCCCCAGAGGAGGCAATCATATGTCCGGAACTCATGATCCTAACCCTCCCCATAAAGAATTGAATTTACCCGATAACCCTGCCCGAACTTGGGAAAACAAAGCTTTAATCGCCGGTGAATATTTACTTCTTCGTTCTTTTGCCAATTCTTTAATTTTGTGTGCTTTTACATCCGGCCTGGCTGATGTAGAAGATGAATATCTGTTCCCCATGATCAGAGAAATGCTTGAAGCAGCAACTGGTCAAAAGTTGGATGTCAAGGAAATGCTTGCTATTGGGGAAAGAAATTACGATCTGTTAAGAATTTTTGCTGAAAAAGTAGGATATACCAGGGCTGATGATAAATTACATCATAGATTTCATGAAACACAGCCTTCTACCGGTTATGTCATTGATGAAGATATATTGACAAAGACGATTGACGAATATTATAAAATATATGGCTACGGTAAATACGGACCAGACAAGAAAAGAGCAGAACTTCTAGATATTTCCGAAGTCATGTAGATAATTAAAATTAAATTCCAATTAAATAAAAAAAGGAATCTTTAAGTAAATATGGCTGATATTGATTCTACTGTTGTTGTTTTAGGAGAATGCGTTATAATTCCATATTTTCCTTTTTTATTCCTGAATATAAAACAAATGAAACGTCTCCCTGTCTTTTTCATGTATTCCTAAAAACAAAAGGCAGGGTAAGTGGATTAGCTAGAAAATAAAATTAAAGTTTTAATGGCTGTAAAATAAAAGAGGTAAGTCAAAAAATATTTTGATTTACCTCTTTTTATACATCTGTATAGCTATTCAATCTTCCCCAATTCAACCTTCATACCTGCCAATTCCTTCTGCACTTCCGAAAAATGCAGAGCACAGTATTCCCGGTTCTGCTGATTGAAACCGATTATGGTGCTGTGTATCTCTTTGGTATTCTCCAGGAT
>CBFCZX010000188.1:0-2740 GCA_965602765.1 uncultured Atribacterota bacterium
TTAAAGATCTTATTGATAGTAAATCCTATTATTCTAGAAAAATGCCTTAACGAGCTTCCATTCAGTTCTTTGTACACGAGTTTTTTTGATTTACGGAATTAGTGTGGAAAAAGAATTTCAGATGTACACCAAAATAGAACGATCATACCGACTCCAGTAGACACAAAAACAAGAAAAGAACGTTCTTTGTTTCTTACAATACTAATTAATCCCATTAAAAATGCACCTATACCAGAAATTGCTGCCAAGAGAAATGGAATTGTCAATAACAAATTACTGAAAAATGTTTCTCCTCCCCGTTCCCCTGAAGCAATAAAGAAAAAGAAAGGAAATAAAAATAAAAAGAAAAGAACTATAAGTCCAATTGACCATTTACCAGGACAGCTATTTGGCATAACATTAATTTTCATAGTTTTTACTCCAAAAAGCAGAGGAGTATAAATATCTTTCTTAACATATATTCTTATTTGATGTAAAGAAAATGATTTAATTATCCTGATAGATTCAAATTATTCTATCGTCAGTATTAACTTCCTTATTGAATTCCAAAACATTTTCTTTATCCATTAGAGTTAAAAAATATTGAAGTATTGCTCTTAAATCTTTACATAGTTTAATAACAGGTTCAAAAAAATATAATTGCCATTTATTTCTATCTTAATCCTATTAAAAAACAATTTCTCACCCTCCAATCAATCGGAATCCTTCAGGAAGCGGATCCTCCGGTTCAAGTACCAATTGATTAAAACCGGTAATATTTGCCGTACCGGATACTTCCGGGATGACTGCCGGAATATTTTTTACTTTCGTAAAATCGACTATCGAACCTTCAAAGACCGTATCAATGATACTTTGGTTGACCAAAGTCATTCCTTTTTTTAATAGACCTTGGTGGCTGAGAAGAGCGATTCTTCCCCCTGTACCGGTTCCGGTAGGAGAACGGTCGATTTGTCCGTCAGCAAAGATGCAGACATTTTTAGAAATAATTTTATTGCCTTTTTTTTCTAAAGGACCGGTAAAGATAGTTCCGTAAATACTATTTAAATCTTTTTCAAGTGGATGAACCACATTCATGGTATCAATCACTTTATATTTAATTTTCATGCCCAGGTCAACCAAACGATTGATGATTTTTGGATCTACCTTAAGACCTAATTTTTCTGCTTCTACGTATGCATAAAAGGCGCCACAGAAAGCAATATCGACCATTATTTCTTTTTCTCCCTCTATTTTTACGGGAATATCTTCATAGAGGACAAAAGAAGGTACATTTTGAAATTTTACACTTTTCACTTTTCCTCCCTCCACTTGCGCATAAGCAGTCACTCTTCCTGCCGGAGAATCGATTCTCACGATATTTTCGCCTTCTTTTGAATTGATCATTCCCGTTTCAATGGCCACCTTGGCAATTCCGATAGTGGCATGTCCGCACATGGTACTCAAGCCTTCATTGTGCGTAAACAGGACGCCAAAATCACCATCCGGTGTCACCGCAGGAACGAGAATGCATCCATACATTCCACTATGTCCCCGCGGTTCCAGCATCATTAATTTTCTCAAATGATCATAATGCTCAAGTACATATTCTCTTTTTTCCAGTATCGTCTTGCCACGAATAGGAGGAAAACCGCTGGTAATGACCCGAACGGGCTCTCCGGCACAATGAGCGTCTATACAAGTGATTATCCTATCAAAATTCATCATAGTTCATCTCTCCTTTATATAATAATTTTTAAAATGTAGCGAATTTAGGTCTACACAGGCTGACTCCTTTATCTCTTCATTTACTTCAATTAGAGAATAGCTTAAAAAATAGCCAACTGTCAAGAATAAAGATTTAATCTTTTTTCTTTTCTTTTTTTATTTTCTAAATAAATTAATCGATAAAAAAAGGAGTTTCTAGCATTTTATAGAATAGTAATATAAGTGAAATAGCATCATCATTTCATTGGAATAAATATAATAAAAAAATGATTTAAAAGTTTTTAGGAAAGGAGGTTGGGAAAAAGAAAGAAAAATTAAAAAAAGTGTGAAAAAACATGAAAAAATTAATATATCATTCTATTAAAAATATAAGGAGTTTTATAATGAAAAAGAAACTATTTACTATAACTTTACTCATATCTTTAACCTTGCTATTTATCATCACCAGCACCGGTTGCGTATCACTTTTTGCACCTCAAATAAAACTAGGAATCATGCAAATGTTAGGTCAATTAGGAGAAGCAAATGTGGAAGGAAATGCCGAACAAATAATTTTCCATTATACCGATCCGATAACAGAGATTAATCATCTTAGTGAAAATACTTAGGTCACCTCCCTTGAAGATAAGTTATTAGAGCTGGAAGAAATGATGATTTATGTTGATTGCTTGATTGATGACTTTTCCAATGAAGATATAACGGTTTTAGATTTTAGCAATGCAATCGTAGAATGTGATGAACATGCAAAATTCCAGGATTTATTTGAAGCAGGAGTGTTTTATGAATACATCGATAGAGTAAAATTAACTTTAGTAAAAATTAATGGCGAATGGAAAATATCTATTTATGAACTTCTTTCTTCGGAAGACGTAGTACCGGAATAAGCATTTTATAAAATCTTTTACTAATTACAGTAAAAGGAAAGATACTTGCCTAGTTTATTTTGAAGAAATATTTTCTAATTAAATAGGCAGAACCTCAATAAAGAAGTTCTGCCTATGGAATTATCTGGCTCCCTCTATTGGACATGTTTAGA
>CBFCZX010000189.1:0-2699 GCA_965602765.1 uncultured Atribacterota bacterium
CCCTTATGAAAAGTTAGAAAAAGTTACCGAATTATTGAGCTAGTACAACGGTTCTTTGTTTGACAATCCCTTATTGATATCATAAACTATCAATGGGTGAATGATGTATTTCAAGAGTTGCCAGAAAAAAAAAGCGAAAGTAAAATTTATTACATCATGATAAGAGGCTTTGATCAACAGAATATATTTCATGACGAGGCAGATTATAAAAAATTTATCACTATTCTCTCCAAGTACCAAAAAATGGTATATTATTACCTTTATGCCTACTGCTTAATGAGAAACCATTTTCACCTCTTAATCAGGGAAGGAAAAGAAACCCTTTCTAATTCTATGAAAAGAATCGGAGTTAGCTATGTCTCCTGGTATAACTGGCAGTATCAGCGAAAAGGTCCTCTCTTCCAGGAAATGTTTGTCGATATTGCCCGGCCTTGGAAAGCAGTTTCAAAATTGTTTATAAAAGCAGGGGATACGAAAAATATTGAATATATTTATAAAGCTTTAAAATATTTGTAGAGATATACGATAAAGAGAAAAAACAATGAATATTTTAAGAGATGCTTGTCAGGGGAATGCTTTTTAATTTTAAAAAGTGAATATCTTATGGCCAACAGCAGCAGCCTATCCTTGAAATTTTTATACTAATGTGATAAAAAGTAATTATCATGGAATTACTTAAAGAGATAAATATCAACCAAACCCATGTTTTTTAACTTATTTGTTTGCTTAAATTGAATAGAAATAAAAATATAAATTAAATGAATAACGAGGGAAAAAATGTTTAAACTTATTTTATTGCTAATGCTCTTTGGATATATTGCGATTGTAGCCAATGCTCAGGTTCATTTTGAAACAGATAATATCAGCACATCCGTCGGTGATCTGAAGATTACCTTCATTGGGCACGCGAGCTTAATCTTTACCTTTAATGGAAAAGTCATTCATGTCGATCCTGATGGTGGGCTGGCGGATTACTCCACACTTTCTAAAGCAGATATTATTTTAATAACTCATGAGCATGGTGACCATTTTGATTTATCAGCTATCAAAAAATTAAGAACCAATCAAACTAAATTAGTTCTTACGGAAATTTGTGCCAAGAAGATTTCAGGCGACATCGTGATGAAGAATGGCGATGTGCAAATCGTTCAAGGGATAAAAATTGAGGCAATACCGGCATACAATATTATCCATAAACGTGATAATGGGCAACCCTTCCATCCGGAGGGAGTCGGAAACGGA
This sequence comes from uncultured Atribacterota bacterium, assembly GCA_965602765.1. GTDB lineage: Bacteria > Atribacterota > Phoenicimicrobiia > Phoenicimicrobiales > Phoenicimicrobiaceae > JAYEGH01. Next base: position 1,243 of record CBFCZX010000189.1, read on the forward strand.
TATATTTTAACTTTTGGTGATAAGCGAGTCTATGTGGCAGGTGATACAGAGAATATTCCCGAGATGAAAACACTACAGGGGATTGATGTGGCTTTTTTACCAATGAATCTACCCTATACCATGACACCGGAGATGGTTGCTGATGCCGCAAAATCGTTCATACCTAAAATCCTTTATCCCTATCATTACGGTAATACCGATACTTCTAAACTGGTGGAATTACTGAAGGATGAGCAGGAGATTGAGGTGCGTATTCGCCAGATGAGCTAAATAAAAAAACTCTCCGCGAATATGCTATTTCATTATGTTCAATGTCCCCACCGTGTAGCTTGAATCTTTAAGGAAAATATATATTCAAACACAATTTATTTTGTTAGATAACAGGAGAATAGCCCATGAAATTAGAAGAATTAGGATTTGATCATTGGTTTAAAGACAAGATTGATTCTAAAAAATTAATCGAACATCAAATAGCCAGAGTTGTCGTTGTAAATAAGGATAGCTATCTTATTAGAAATGAAAAAAAAGATGTTTTTGCGGAAGTAACAGGAAAATTTAAATTCAATGCCGATTCCTCTTTGGATTATCCCACAGTGGGTGATTGGGTCTATGTCAAATATTTTGACCAAGATTCTTTTGCCATTATTAGTGAAATTTTTCCCAGAAAAACAATCTTAAAAAGGAAAACACCGGGCAAAAAGATAGAATTTCAATTAATTGCAGCGAATATCGAAACAGCCTTTATTGTTCAGTCACTTGATCACAATTATAATCTCAGGCGGTTAGAACGATATTTAACCATAATACATGAAAGCAATATTCGCCCCGTAGTATTACTTAGCAAAAATGATCTGTTATCTCCTATGGATATAGAAGAAAAGATATCAGAAATTCATACAATAATGCCAGACATTCGGGTAGTGGCTTTTAGCAATATCACTAGTTCTGGTGTAAGCAAAGTAGAAGAATTATTGATTCCTGGTGAAACATTTTGCTTACTTGGCTCATCAGGAGTTGGGAAAACCAGTTTATTAAATAATCTTTTAACCGAAGTGCAGTTTAAGACCCGACCTATCAGGGAAAAAGATGGAAAGGGGAGACATACGACTTCGCGCCGCCATTTAAATATATTAAAAAATGGTGCAATGCTCATAGATACACCGGGAATGCGGGAGCTGGGAAATATCGGATTAGAATCAGGGATTGATGATACATTTGATGAAATTACAGAATTATCACGACAATGTCGCTTTAATAACTGTTCTCATTTACAAGAGGATGGATGTGCGGTTTTAGCTGCCTTAAAAGAGGGTACAATTTCCCAGGAACGCTATCAAAACTATTTAAAAATAAATAAAGAATCAGTTTACCATGAGAAGTCGTATTATGAAAAACGACGGAAAGATAAACAATTTGGAAAAATGATTAAAGCAGCAAAGAAACAAATTAAAAATAAA
>CBFCZX010000190.1:0-2671 GCA_965602765.1 uncultured Atribacterota bacterium
GATAATCCTCCTTTTACAATGACCATGTCTGCATTATCTACCGCCAAATCAGCTCCTTCTCCAATAGCTACCCCAATATCTGCTCCTTTCAAAGAAGCTGCATCATTTATCCCGTCTCCGACCATTAAGACTTTAGAGCCTTTTTCTTGATAGTCTCTAATGATGTTTAATTTTTCCTGTGGTTTCACTTCGGAATATACCTTCTCTATTCCCACCCGTCTAGCAATTGCCAGAGCCGTTTCATGGTTATCACCGCTCAGCATAATGGTAACAATGCCTGAATCTTTAAGTTTTAATACAGCATCGGCTGAATCTTCACGGACAGGATCCTCGATAATTATTACACCTATATTTTTACCATTTTTTGTAACTTCAACAGCTATTTTTCCTTCTTTAAGCTGGTTAAGATATTTTTCAGGAAGATCAGGTTTTCCGATAAAATATTGATCACCTTCTACAACTGCGTTAATACCTTTACCACTTACTTCTTCAATTTTTTCCGTTTTTCTCGTTACTTTACTATAAGAAGATATTGCTTTAGCTAATGGATGATTGGAATTTCTCTCAATGGCTGCTACAATTTTCATTTCTTTTTCAGGAAGTGTGTGTTCAGCTATATGAGGATAGCCACGGGTAATGGTGCCCGTTTTATCAGTCATGACTAATTTGATATCTTTTGAAGTTTGAATGGCTTCTGCATTCCTGATGATCAATCCTTTTTTTGCGGCCAAACCAGTTCCGGAGACTAGCGCCATTGGTATGGCTAATCCCAAAGCACAGGGACAGGCAATCACAATTGTAGACACAAAAGCAAAGACAGCAAAAGAAAGTGAACTGTCAGTTTGTATTATCCAGGGGAAGAATTTTCTGGCGTACTCAAGAAATCCTTGAAATTCGCTAAATCCCAAATACCAGGCTATTCCACTAATTAAAGCTAAAATAATGATGATAGGTACAAACCAGAGGGTAATCTTGTCGGCTAAAGCCTGAATAGGTATTTTAGTTCCCTGGGCTTCTTTAATTAAATCTATCATCTGTGAGAGAAAAGATTCTTCGCCCACTTTATCAACCCTTATCCTTAAAATTCCGGTAAGGTTTAAAGAACCGCCCGTTACCCGGTTTCCCTCATTTTTACTAACAGGTAAAGATTCACCGGTGATCATCGATTCATCGACCGAAGAAACCCCTCTTTCAATTTTTCCATCTATCGGTATTCTTTCTCCAGGTTTCACCAGTACCAAAAATCCGACTTTAACCGCTTCAATAGGAATAGTATCTTCTCCATCGGAAAATATGACGGTAGCTTCCTTTGCTTGAAGTTTTATTAAGGCTTTGATTTCTTTTGCAGCTTTATCTCGAAGGTTTGATTCGATAAATCGACCGGTAAGATGAATGGTAATGATCATCGTGCCTATGGTTCCGAAAGATATGATAGGGAATTCTAATGAATGCAACAGCGCAGTCATCCAGCAGGCAGTTGAACCGATAAAAATAAGGGTATTCATATTCGTATGAAAATGGATAAGAGCTATCCATGCACTCTTAAAAATATCTTTGCCGATATAAAAAAGTACAATACCACCAAAGAACAATTCAATCCAAACAAAATAGGGAATTGGATAACCAAACATATTGAACAGCATAAGTATCGACAATGGAATGGTGATGATATAGGAATTTATGAGATTTTTTCGGTTGGCTTGATATCTTTTTTTCTCCAGATCTTCCGGAGGTTCAATGGAAATACCATATCCTGCTTCTTCAACTGTTTTCTTTACGCTTTTTAAAGATATTTCCTTTTCACTGATTAAAAAAGCACTTTCTGTTGCTAGATTAACCGAAGCAAATTCTACGCCTTCCATTTTTTTTAAGGCATTTTCCACTCTATTTACACAGGAGATGCAGGTCATTCCTGTCACTGAAATACTTTTTTTGTGCTTGCCCATTATTATTTCTCCTTAATTCTCTTTTAAAGAAATTCGTCCAGGAAAAATTCTCAGGGTACTGTGCTGAATTATTATTTTCTGTTGAAGGCATATAGTAGAATTTTGAATATATTTTATATACTACTTCCCCTAAAGATTATCCTTCTTTTTTTAGTTCATATAAAAAAACCGATCTATCTCCCATGTCCCATCCTTATAGGATTAGGTTACAGAGGAAGTAAAAAAAACGGGGCAATTCCGCTTTCTCCTCATGACATGGGGGGCAAAGATAGATCGGGTTGTTTAAAATACTTTTCCAGAACTCCTTCATGTTTAAATTTACCCTTAGCTAACATGGGAGAAGATACTGGCTACTATGTCCCACAATGATAATATTTTCAATTTTCGAGATTGTTGTAAAAAATAGAATTTTAATTTTTTATAATAATTTAGGTTCAATGTCTTATAAATTGAACTATATTTTACATTTCGAGCCACTTTCGAGATAAATGTATACTTCGTGAATACCATTCACCTAAACATTTTTCATTTTCCGGATGCAGAGTAAATCAAAAATTTATCTTCATCCCGAAAGTGGCATTATCCATTACCATCACTTTTAATTTGTATTTAAATATCAGTTTGTTTTACTCATCTTTTGCCTTTATCATCAATCGCGAGACAGTGATAGTAATGGGAATAAGCTTCCCATGATTAACAGAGATACTTTTAAATAATCAAAGTAA
>CBFCZX010000191.1:0-2642 GCA_965602765.1 uncultured Atribacterota bacterium
ATTTTTTGGCTGATATCATCCAAAAAAGTATAAAAAATAGGAACAATGATCAAAGATAAAAAGGTAGATGATGTCAAACCCCCAATAATGGTAATTGCCATCGGTGCCCGAAGTTCTGAACCTTCACCAATTCCAAGCGCCATGGGAACCAACGCAAGAACTGTTGTAAACATGGTCATTAGAATCGGTCTTAAACGGGTTTTTCCTCCTAAAATGATAGCTTCTCTTCTTTCCATTCCCTTTTGCCGTAATTTATTTATATAATCAATTAAAACAATGCTGTTATTGACTACGATTCCAACCAGCATGATAATCCCTATATAAGAAAGCACGTTTAGACTCTTGTCTGCCAACAACAATCCTACAATAACCCCTATTAGAGAAAAAGGAACTGAAAACATGACTGCAAGGGGCATTAAAAGAGATTCAAACTGAGAAGCAATGATCATGTAAACCAGGATAATGGATAAAACCAATGCCTGTGCAAGTTGAATGAAGGACTCTTGCATATCTCTATTTTCTCCGGCAAATTCAAAACGGTAATCCTCGGGCAATGATAATTTTTCTAATTTTTTCTGTGCATCCTGAATGACTTTCCCTAAAACACGGCCACTGATATTTCCGGAAACATTGACTATCCGCTGTTGATTTTCACGGTCAATACCTTTAGGTCCGGAACCTACCGTTACTTCGGCAATTTCCTTTAAAGGAATCTGTAACCCGACACTGGAACTAATCAGAAGATTTTCCACTTCCTCTATACTATTTCTATCTTCCTTTTCCAATCTGATTCGAATATTAATTTGTTTCCCTTTTTCCTGATAAATACTGGCAACTCTACCTAAAAGAGCATCTTGAACGGTAGAAGCAATCTGCGCAGTATTCAAACCGTAAAGGTTTGCTTTTTCACGGTCGATATTAACATGTAATTCCGGGCGAACTTCTTCTACGCTGCTCTCTAGATCGTGTACTCCCTCCACCTCGGCTAACGACTCCAAAAAACGCGTTGCTATTCTTTCCAATTCATCTAATGAATCACCGGATATTTTTACTTCTAAATCCGCTCCTGAGGAAAATGAAAAACCCTGCTGAGAAAATTTTATTTGAGCATCGGGGTAATCACCGATTTTTTGACGCAATTCGCCAATAATCTGCGTCATATTTTTATCCCTTTTATTCTGTTCAACCAAATTAACCATGATGGTTCCGCTGTTTCCGCCTTCAGAACTAAAGCCCATTCCTCCGGAACCTTCTCCTGCGGTGGTTAACATACTTTCAATTTCCGGTATCTCAGATACCAATTTTTCTACTTCGTTTACAACTGTTCTGGTCGTTTCCAAATTTGTTCCTGTCGGTAAAGTGATGTTAATATTAAACTGTCCCTGGTCACTTGAGGGGATAAATTCTGTCCCGACAAATGGAATTAATAGTATCGAACCGACAAAAATAATCACTGCCAGGATAAATACAATTCCTCGATGCCTTAAAGACCAGCCAATCAATGCACTATATTCATCTCTCACAAAATTAAAAATTCTTCCACCATGATTCAGAGAATCTTGAACAATACTTTCCTTAGGAACAGATAATCTATTGTCTTTCTGTTTAAGGTGTAATATTTTTGACGAAAGCATAGGAACAAGGGTCAAAGCTACCAATAAAGAAGTTAATAGAGAAAAAGTAATCGTATATCCCATAGGGGAAAATAATTCACTGGCAATTCCCTTAACGTACAAAATGGGTAAAAATACTGCAATAGTAGTAAATGTGGATGCAGAAATAGCAGTTCCTACCTCACTTGCACCCAAACAAGCAGATTTTTTGATATCAGTTCCCAGTTCTCTATACCTGAATATATTTTCTAAAACGACAATGGAATTATCAACCATCATGCCGATTCCCAGGGCTAAACCACCCAAGGTCATCATGTTTAAGGTTAAATTGGAAAAATAAAGCAAAGTAAATGTAAAAATCAAAGAAATAGGTATGGCAAAACTAATAATCAATGTGCTGCTTAAATTGCCCAGGAAAAACAATAGAACAAATACCGCCAGAACCGCCCCATACAATGCGACCCACCCAACTTGTGATATCGTCTTTTTAATGAAATCGGAAGAATCAAAAACGGGAGTGACTGATATATCGTCAGGTAATAGCTTTCTAAAACTCTCAAGCTCTTTAAATACTCTTTTAGCTACAGTAACAGTATTTTTCCCCGATTCTTTCTGTAAGCTCACCATGATGCCAGGTTTTCCATTTACGAAGATAATTGAATTTCTTTCTTTGAAGGTATCTTCAACTTTAGCAATATCGCCTAAATATATTTTTTTCCCCCGAATATTGGAAATTAGTATTTCTTCGACATCTTGAATTTTTTCAAATCTTCCCAAAGTTCTGATCAAAAAATTAATGGTACCTTCCTGTAAAGTACCTGCGGGTAAATTAACATTTTCTCCAGCTAAAGCAGCAGTCACCTGATTAAAGCTTAACTGATTAGAACGAAGTTTTTCATTATCAATCGAAACCAGTATTTCCCTATCCAGGCCACCGTTAATTGTCACACTGGCAACCTCTTCTAATCTTTCCAATCGGGGTTTGATTATATTTTCCGCATATTCCTGTAATTTTTGTAAATCTTTCTC
>CBFCZX010000192.1:0-2559 GCA_965602765.1 uncultured Atribacterota bacterium
GATGATTGGGATAAAATAATAAAAGAAGCTGAATCAATTTATAAATCTTTGGCTTTAAATATGCAAAAATCTCCAAAAGACAAAGAAGTTCAGGAATTAATTGATAAATGGAGAAATCATATTTCAAAATACTATTATAACTGCACCGGGAAAATGTTGAATGGACTAGGCCGGATGTATGTTTCCGATGAACGTTTTAAAAAAAATATTAACCTGCATGGTCAGGGACTAGCGGAATTTATGCATAAGGCCATCAAAGAATATTGTAAGAATACCTAAAATAAGCCCTTCTATATCACTAATCTATAATTCATCAATATCATCATTTTTTTTGTCAGTAAAAATAGCTGTATCCATTTCCGCTTTACCGGGAGATGAAGTATGCTGCTTTCCTTCTATAAAAAGTAAATAATATAACATCATCCCTCCGCCAATGGTTACCGCTAAATCCGCCAGATTGAATATGCCGGTTCGCAAATTTCCAATTCCGATATTAAACATATCAATAACTATACCCTGGTTAAATATCCGGTCAATCAAGTTGCCGACTCCTCCACACAATATGAGAGTCAGGGCAACGGTCGGGAAAGATGGCAAATTTTTAAAAAAAATTAAAAATATTAACAAAAAAGTTAACAAGATAGATACGCCAACAATGAAAAGCCAGAATCTGATTCCATCCGGCAATGAAGAACCGAGACTTAAATAAATCCCCTTGTTCTCCGCGTATTGTAATCGAAGTGTATCTCCTAAGAAACGAATAACAGAATCTGAGACAAGCATTTTTTTTGCAAGATATTTTGTAAGCTGGTCTAAGCTGACATAACCGATTAACAATGAAATAATTATAGCGATTCTTTTCCAGCGATTTATCATCATATTTAAATTATTCCCTTTCAAAGACTTACCAATCTATCTGCAGCATTGCAAATACTTTAACTTTAACTTTATGCGCTAAAAAATTTAAACTCCAAGAACAAAATCTAAAAACAATTTAATAATAATATTTCGGTGTAACAATTTTCCCTTTTTCAGATATTTTTACTCCTTCAAATTCAAGTAAAGTGCGCTTCATATCCATGCCTCCCTGGTAACCGCCCAAGGCCAAATCAGATCTAATGGCACGATGACAGGGAATAATAATGGGAAAAGGATTGGTGCCCAGGGCATTGCCTACCGCTCGTGCTCCCCTACTTACCCCGATGCGTTTTCCTATTCGGCCATATGTGCTCACCCATCCCCGGGGAATGCCGTTTTCAGCAAGAAGAACACGTTGTTGAAAATGAGAACAATTTTCAAGAGCTAATAGTTTAAGATCAAATTTTACCGCCTGACCTGATAGAAACCTTTGCATCAGTTTCACCTGGCGAAGGATGGTTGGATTAATGGATTGATGGACATTTGAAAAAGTATTTTGAATATTTTTTAAAGCCAAATCTTCATTTTTACTAAGAGTAATTCTGAGTATCTTAGATTTCCCTCCAGATTCCCTCCATAGCAGACTAAATGCACCAAATGCCGATGAAACAATCAAGTAATTGTAAGAAGGAGCCATCACGTGAATTCCTTTCAACATTTAAATTCATTATATCATATCATGAACAGACCTCTTCTAAAAAAGATTGGAATAAATGTCAAACTTAAAAAGTGAGTTTGCCCTCTTAAAATTTAAAGATTTAGGGACCTTTTCAAAAGATATAATATCGTATCGTCATTCCCCGATACTCCGCCCGGTACGAAAAGAAGAAACAAGATTTACTATAAGTAATATATTTTCGATGGTTGACAGAATTAAAAAAACACTAAGCATTATATATACAGCGTACTTTATTTCTATTACCCATACAGAAAAATATGTTCGACTGATAAGAACTAATATGATTCCCGCGAAACAGACTGCTCCGGTATATTGACCCATCCTATTTTTTACAATTTCCTTTTTTAAGAAGGAAAGAACTACAAAAGAGGCAAAGGATGAAAAAAGCAGAAATAGAATATACAGAGAAATCTTCTTTTGGATATACCAGAATAAAAATATGGATATGACGACAATAAAATCGGCTGTGACATCCAATATTTTTCCTATTTTATTGCTTCCCCCACCTTTTCTCGCTACCTTACCGTCAATAATATCCGTAAAACATATCATGAACATTATCATCAGGGACTGAAAATAATTTCCTTGTAATTCACCTGCAATCAACCATGGAATTAATCCTACTCGCGAAAAAGTGATTAAATTGGCTAATATATTCTGAGATATTATTTTCATTTTCTAACTTCTACGCTCTCGAATTACTTTAATTGAATCATGCTATTTAATCTGCCATCCGCTATCCCGTTTAAACAGGTATTTATCACAGCAACAACACCTAAATCGGCAGTTATGATTAGGTAGCTCCCATGAATTAAGTCAACGAAATTTTTTAAAAGGAAATTTTATACTTATTTTTTAGGTTATTTATTATTCTAAGTAACAATATCTTTAACATAATCTATCTTGTCATGTTCTTTCCGGTCAATGATTTCTTTCAGTGCTTCTACCACCTGCCATACCTC
>CBFCZX010000193.1:0-2473 GCA_965602765.1 uncultured Atribacterota bacterium
CGCCTCAAAAGGTGCTGACTGTATCAGAAAGGGAAGAGGTTGCGAATGCTTTAAAAAGCATTGCGTGGTAAATATCCTATTTACAAAAAAACTAAAAGACAAATCTTTCTGGAGAAGATTTGTCTTTTAGTAAAATCCTCAATAATTACTCCTGATATTTTTTTCTATTTTCCGTCCTTTTCAACCGGATTTTGGTAATAGCTTATCCAGTCGCTGAAACTCCCCGGGTAAAGTTTTGCCGAATATCCCAATTCATCCAATACCAGGTAATTTACGCTGGCTGCGATAGCGGAACCACAATAAAGAATAATTTCTTCAAATCGTTTTAACCATTTCCACATCTCGGAGAGTTCTTTCTTATCCTTAAGAAATCCCTCATTAAAGTTTTTTCTGTAATGATGGCTTGTGGCACCGGGAATGTGTCCGGCCTTTTTGTAGAGTTTTTCTACTTTTCCCGTAAATCTTTCGTATTCCCTGCTATCAATGAGAGCAACATTCGGTAGGTCCTTCCGCATTTTAATATATTCAATATCACAATGCATTTCGTTATTTAACTGAATATTAATTTTACCCTGATTTCTGGGTGATGATTTTATGCTGGTTACCGGATAACCTTCAGCTGCCCAGCCTTTAATGCCGCCATCCAAGAGATAAATCTTTTCATGGCCGATATATTTCAAAAGCCACCATAGCCTTGCCGAAGCATCGATTTGGTCATCATAGGCAATAACTGTAGTATGGTTAGAAATTCCGGATAACATGAGCTTGGAAGCAAACTTTGAAATATCAGGTAAAGGCCGAGCTCCTCCGTGTTCTTGTGGCGGTCCGGAAAGGTCTTTATCCATTTCCAAAAAAATAGCGTTTTTCAGATGGTTTTTTTTGTAAGCTTCTTTACCATATTCCGCATTATAAATGTCAAAGCGGCAATCAGTAATTACGATATCTTTATCATCGATATGTTGCCACAACCAGGAATTGGTCACCAGATTTTTCAAGATTATCACCTCAGTTCATTTGCATAAATTATAAAGGAGATAATTAAAAGAAGCAAATGATAGTGAGACATTCATCTGCTTCACAAACAAGGCGATTTCACTGGCAGTAAGAAATTCTAAAATTGAAGCAACCAGAATGATGAAATAATTAGAAAGATAATAAATAGATATTTTAAGATTTTATATTGGAAAACGTACTCTTTAACAAGTGGATATCTAGTCTTTTATATCTTTGTTTTCGTAATTTTTGAAGGTAAAACCATTCTTGTTTAATAAAATAGTATTCCATTTTTAAATAGTATACTTTTTATCTAGCCAGGTAATTTTTAAATTCTAGATAAGCCGATAAAGAAGCTAACTAAAAGAATTATTTCCGGATTTTTAGTGAAAATCTTGCAGGTAAAAGGACAGAACAAATAAGTAATATTATTATTTTTTTCTGTCCTTTTGGTTTATAATTGGTATAATTGCTTTATAAATTTGAACTTCTCTAGGATGGCGATTGATTGATGAAAGAACTAACAATTTACAAAATTGTGAAATTTTACTCTAAGAATCCTTAGAAAATTTAAATTACAATTTGAAAGATGGAGGATAAAATGAAGATTGAAGATGTAAGAGAAATGGGAATAGAATTAGAGCATTGGTTAAAAATGCGAGTGCATCCGGTTGCGGTGAAATTTTTAAAGAGCAAAGATGATGTACCTGATGGAGCTGTTATTCCAAAAAAAGACCTGGGACATAAATTGGCTTTATGTCAGGCTTTTTCGATGTCTGAAGATGGAAATGAAAAAACGATTGCTATGTTTAAAGAGGATCATTATTGTTTTGAACCTGTTATCGGTCTGGGCTTAATAAAAAAACAAGAAGGATTTTTTGATGGTACTCATCGCTATCCCGATAGTGCAATAACACTTGAAGCAGGTGCAGAATGGTGTAAGAATATGCCGTATATGAAAGAGGGTCTATATTCGGGCATAGTGACAGCACCCATACACAAGTGTAATTTTATGCCAGATTTAATTTTTATGCACGTTAATGGTTTGATGTTGACATATCTTTTAATTGTAAAAAATTATATTGATGGCAAAGACCTTTATTGTCAACTTTCTGGCCATGCAGCATGTGTATATGCTCTTGTTCCGGCTATGAATGAAAGAAAATGCAAAGTGACAATCCCGTGCCGGGGAGATCGAACTTTTGCAAGGGCTCAGGACGATGATATGATGTTTACAATGGTACCTGAAATGCTTCCGGATTTTATAGATGGCATGCATTTTGAACAAAAAAATGGGTGGGGACTGCCAACAAAAAGACAGATCAAAGAAGAATATCCTCTGCTTCCTCGATACGAGGAATATGGCAGAAAATTGGGATTATTGGATGATTAAGATATAAAATAACATCGAGAGTTTGTCTAATATATATCCGTCTTTAAAGCAGGGACACTCGTTTTTTTGTTCCTGCTTTACATGATT
>CBFCZX010000194.1:0-2416 GCA_965602765.1 uncultured Atribacterota bacterium
CAAGGAGCTCATGGGAAAAGGTTTGCCGTGGCCGGGATAAACAGTTTTAATATTTAGATTTTTTAGTTTTTTTATGCTCGCTTCTGCTTCTGCTGAATCATCAATTAATGAAAAACGACTCGGTTTGGTGATATTCCCCAACAAGTCACCGCAAAACAAATCGCTATCGCAGGTAAGGATTTCGATGGAGCCCTTGGTGTGCCCGGGAAGATGCAATACCTTTGCCTGAAAACCGAACGAAGAAAAATCATAGCCATCTTCAATGGTTAAATCAGGTACAAATCTGTCTACCTCTTTTAATCCGAAAAACTGATTCGATAATACCTTCACAATAACATTGGGATTTTTTCTGCTCCAAAACATATCACCATGTTCGGCCATGCCAACATCATCATGGTGCATGGCAATTTTTGTACCATATTTTTTACGAAAATAGGCCGCGTTTCCGGTATGGTCCAAATCCCCATGGGTCAGGATGATGAGCTTAAGTTCTCCCGGATGACATCCGGCATTTTCAATCTCTTTTTCAATGACTTGACGCTTATTAGGCATTCCGGTATCGATCATGACATAGCTATCATCAGTCTTAACCAAGTAACAATTAACGTAATTATTCAACATGAAACGGTTGGAAATGATGTTAATCTTCATAGTCATCTTCCTTTCAATTCAAAAAACTTTTTGGTATTGTATCTTCTCTGATAGAATATATACTTATTCACTGCCAAGAATTTCCCGGGCAAAATCCTTTGCGTTTTCTAAATCCTCTTGGCTTGGCTTCCCTTTGCTTATTCCGCCAATCTGTTTTAGAGGTCCAGCCGTATCAAATCCTCTGCAAGAAAATTCACCTATAATCTTGATACCCTTATTTTTTAATTCTCTTCTGAGATGCACATGAAAGTGAGAAACCAGATGTCGGATATTATGTAAAAAATTCCCTGCATTACTCGTTCCGGAAGTGGAAAAAATAAATGCCTTATTGCTGATTAATCCAGTAAGTTGGTCAACTATTTTAAAGATGCTGGGGTGATGCCTGCCCCAGTATATTCCTGAGCCAAAACCAATAAAGTCATATTTTCCCAGTTCTTCAATAACCACTTCAGAAGGTTTCTTGATTTCGGCATCCAACACTTCTGCCATCGCTTCGGCAATTTTTTTAGTGTTGTTATGATGGACCGATTGGTAAATAATCAGCACTTTTTTTATTGGGCATTTTTTTTCACACCTTAAATCATTTTATCTTTCACATCGATTTTTTTACTACCGTAATAATGGTAGTATAGCAAACTTTAAAATATTCCGCAGGGTATACCGATAGCTAAACCCAATTGAAGTAAGACAATAATACTAATTAAAATAGTAAACAGAATCGCAGCGAACGTTACCATTGCTTTCCCCTGAATAGATTTCATACCTTCTATTTTAAGGTAATTTCAAGTCTCACTTCATCTTTTTTATATATCCAAAAAAGATAAAGAAGACAAAAAAGGCAAAAAATCCGAATAGTCCATAATTCTCTGTAGGAATACCTAATAATCCCAAAAGTCCAAATAGTCCAAAATATCCCCATTTCCACATATTTTTTTTCATCATTACACTCCTTGTTTGGTAGCATAATTATACCAAATAAGTTACTTAATTACTGAGCATGCGTCAAACAAAGAACTGTCACCTTGTTTTCTGAAGATTGTTTTATTGTTAGGAGTTTTTTCTATTATATGGATTCTGTTGAAGAAAAGAAACGCTTCCTAAAGTAGATTAATTATAATAGGAGGCGTTTCTTTGCATTTTTAGTTTTTCAGGATGTATTCTACTAAGGGGTGAGGGTGCCCCTTGCTCGGGAAATCATTTTTATTGCACCTACTCCACAATGAATGAAATCTTGGCATTAAGGCGGTACTTGACGATCTTATTACCTTCAACAACAGCCTGTAAGTTTCTGACGTAAACTTTTTTAATGTTATTCACTGTTTTGGCTGCCTCTGCGACTGCGTCTTGTGCAGCAGCCTCCCAACTTTCATTCGATTCTGACAGAATTTCGATTACTTTTACGACTGCCATTTTCTGCCTCCTTTCTTATTTTTATCGGTTACTCTACCAATTTCAAAACAGGTATTAGCGCCCATATTATCCCGATTATTCATTTTTTCTATTTACCATAGTCATGTTAATGCTAATAAACATATCACGGGTAAATTACATTTGCATACATTTAACAGTAGGGGAATCAGTTCTCATCATTTAATATGATTAATCCTAAAGATCAAAACCATTATTTTCTATGTTTTTATATAATGTTTTATAATAGGCGAAAAGGACAGGGCAAGATAACAATTTAAATATTTTCTTGCTCTGCCCTTTTACCTGAAAGATTCTTCCCAAGTGGTTAGGAAATTGTACTTTTTAACAAACTCTG
>CBFCZX010000195.1:0-2384 GCA_965602765.1 uncultured Atribacterota bacterium
ACCTGTATGGACAGGAGAGGAAAGCCAGTCATCAGTAGAGAATTTTTAAATCAAATTTACCGAAAAGCGGCACACAATGCGCAGAAAGGATTATTGTTTTATAGTAATACTCAAAATGTTTCTTCTGATTTAAAAGGTAAAATGGCTGCTGTTGTTATCGAGGGACATGATACACATACTAGAACGGGTTTCATTGATCTAAAATCTGAGATGCTCAAGAAGATGGGATATGATAATGTTAAAGAAATCAATGTACCTGTGACGCATTCTGCTTTGTTCGGATGGTATGATAATGAATTTGGAAGTTATGTTTACTGTTTAGGAAAACTTACTATATATATTGATAATCAACTGGGTGAATAAATGATTAAATATAAAATAGACAACTCTCCAGATTTTTCAAATGTATCAGCATCAAGGACTTTTAACAAAATTTGAAAATTGATTCATTAATTATTCTTAGCCATCGATTTATCTGTGCTCTTATATCCGATTAACTTGCTATAACTTACATGGTTTATTCAGATTAATTATTCCCTGCCTTGAATTAGAATGAATATCACATATTCGCATATCTAAATTTTTCTAAAAATACTAATATTGAGTATTTTTGATCAATGAAAAAACCTTCAAATCAGCCACAGGAAGTGAAGTAACATGTTTATAAATAATTTTAAAAAGACAACCTTGACAAGAAAGTTAACCATAAATATAATATAGGTTAACCATTGGCCAGTAAGTATGGGGAGAAATTTTTTTGAATATAAACATCCGTCAAATGACTATGATTTCTTTATTTTCTGCTCTAACAGCTGCAGGGGCATTTATTTCTATTCCCTTTCAGCCTGTACCTTTTAGCCTACAGACGCTTTTTACGCTCCTGGCAGGAATGATTTTAGGTAGCATCTCCGGTTCGATGAGCCAATTTATCTATTTGCTGTTGGGAATAATCGGGTTGCCTGTTTTTGCCGGTTTAAAAAGCGGTTTTGGCGTATTATTAGGACCAACGGGAGGATTTTTATTTGGTTTTGTAATTTCAGCATATGTTATCGGAAAAGCGACAGAAGGAAAGAAAGAAACAAATATTTTCTATTATTTTTTTATTGGCTGCCTGGGAACCTTAATTATTCATTCTATGGGAGTCATTCAGTTATCTCTGGTCACCGGCATAGGAATAAAAAGGGCTTTATATGTTGGAACATTGCCTTTCTTGCCGGGAGATATTCTAAAAATCATTGCTGCTTCTTTTATAGCAAATAAAACAAAAAAAATCATTTACAGGTAAAACTAAATATTTATATGGAGAATTTTTATCATAAGACTTTTATTTTTGTTTACTCACTATAAATATTTACCAAATCAAGATGAAAAGAACTATTTCATGTCAATTAAAATACATGCATTTCTCTTTAAAAAATAAAATATTCTTTCCAGGAATGTTCTGCAATATCAAATTTATCTGAAATGAAAGTTAAATCAGTTTAAAAATTCAAGTATACCGGATATTGAAATGGCACCATAAAGTAAAAGCAGACCCATTACCAGATTAAATGGTTTTCTATATTTTGACAAGAATTGTTTAAAAAGAGCTCCAAATAAAGCCCACAAAGATACAGAAATAAATATAAGTGATGATAAAAAAATAGTGAAAAGAAGTAAAACAATATTTGACTTATAATAGGGAACGATAAAATTAGAACTGACTGTAATAGCGTAGAGAATTAATTTCGGATTGATAAATTGAAGTGAAAAACCGGTAAAAAATGAATTTAACCTATCATCAACTTTTTCTTCTGATGAACCTTTGCTCTTGAGAATCAAAATTGCGAGAAAAGTCATATAGACAGCACCAATGATACCCATAAAAGATTTAATCTTTGGAATAATATTAAAAAGCAGAAGGTTGAAATAATTGCTTATAAACATGATGATAAAAAAACCAAGAAAAATTCCCAATAAAAACTTGAAGGTCTTTCGGTAACCAAATTTATTGGCATTCACCATAGATAATACGACATTTGGTCCGGGAGTAAAAGATACAATCAATACATAGGAAAGAAACGCGGTAAGATTATACAAACACGGCCTACCTTTTAATTCCATAAAATCGAAAAATTACTTAAATTTTAGTATAAAAAAATATTTATTACAAGATGAAAACAAATAATCAATGAATCAGTAAATTAATTTTCCAGTTAGCCGGTTGAAAAAATACAAGAAACTATGCAATCGTTTTAAAATATTATGTCATTAATCAGTAAATTAAGGAATTAGTTAATTGATAAATTGGACAATTATGGTATAATTCATAGTGAATGTAAAATATTTATCGGGGCGTAGCGCAGTTTGGTAAGCGCGCTTGGTTCGGGACCAAGAGGTCGGAG
>CBFCZX010000196.1:0-2382 GCA_965602765.1 uncultured Atribacterota bacterium
CGGACTTTTTTGCTATTACTAAAAAATTTCACAATGCCATACAGGGAAGCTCAATTCATCTTTCAGAAATTAAGAAAAAATTATACTTGAAAGCCAATCAGGATTTTTCGATATTTACTCATATCGATCATGATGCGGTTATTATTCATGATCCACAACCTTTACCTTTAATAAGATATTATAAGAAAAGGCAACCATGGATTTGGCGGTGTCATATTGATTTATCCAATCCGCACAAGCAGTTATGGCACTATCTGGAAAAATATATTCTTCGATATGACAGTGTAATTATTTCCAGCGAAAATTACCGAATAGATAACTTTCCGATTCCTCAAAGAGTCATTGCTCCGGCAATTAATCCCTGCTCTCCAAAAAATATCGATTTATCTCCAAAAGAGATTACCAGGCATTGTAAAAAATTCAACATTCCCACCGATAAACCGATTATTACCCAGGTATCTCGATTTGACCGGTTGAAAGATCCTTCAGGTGTCATCAAGGTCTTTAGAAAAGTAAAATCAAAAATTGATTGCCGTTTGGTGCTATGTGGAAGTATGGCAGTTGATGATCCGGAAGGTATTAAGATATACGAACAGATTTTGAATTGTACTCAAAAGATGATTGACAAAAAAGATATTATCATATTTAATGTTGAAAGTGATATTTTAGTTAATGTACTCCAACGTATTTCCAGCGTAATCATTCAAAAATCAATCAAAGAAGGTTTTGGGCTGACTGTTTCTGAAGCCTTATGGAAGGAAACGCCGGTAGTTGCTTCGAATGTTGGAGGCATACCTTTGCAGATTACCGACGGAAAAAATGGTTTTTTGGTGGAACCTCTTGATTGTAACGGCTTTGCAGATAGAATCATCTACCTTTTAGAAAACCCTTCAATTGCAGAAAAGATAGGAAAAAACGGGAAAGAAGTCGTCAGGGAGAAATTTTTAATAACTCGATTACTTGCGGATTACATTGATTTGTTAAATGAATTGCTATAGGTTATTTAAATGAATATTTCAACACATGGGAAATCGAAACAATAACGACATGTCATAAAAATGTAAAAGAATACTAAAAGGAAAATAAATAACGATGGAATGGCGTCTCATTAAAGATGGTTATTATACCGGCTTTATGAATATGGCAATTGATGAAGCAATGATGATTGCCCATGAAAAAGGTTTGGTTCCTCCTACGATTAGATTTTATCAATGGTCTCCTCCCGCAGTATCCCTGGGTTATTTTCAGGATATGAAAAAAGTAATCAATGTTGATATCTGTCGGAAATCAGGCATTGATATTGTTCGCCGGTCGACAGGAGGCAAAGCTGTTTTACATGATCAGGAATTAACCTATAGCTTTATTATTAATGAAAACCATCCTTCGATCAGTCAATCCATACTGGATACCTATAAAAAGATTAGCCGGGCATTAATTAATGGTCTTGATTCTTTAGGAATAAAAGCAGATTTGGTGCCCCTCAAAGAAAAATCCAAACGTATTGCTTCAGCTAATTCTCCTCAAGACACCATCTCTTTTAAGGCGAATTGTTTTTCAACTCCTTCTCAATATGAAGTACAGGTTGATGGACAAAAAATAATTGGTTCGGCACAGGTAAGAAAAAGAGGAATTGTTTTGCAACACGGTTCTTTATTAATAAAATTAGACAGAAATAAATGGTTTTCAATTTTTAATTTTCCATCTATGGCAGTACGTCAAAAGATTAAAGAAAAGTTTAAAGCAACATGCATTGAGGAGATAACAAAGAAAAAAATGCCATTTTCAAAATTATCAAATATACTTCCCAAAGGATTTGAGGAAGAATTTGACATGAAATTAGTAGAAGGCAAGCTAACTAAATTTGAAGAGAAAATTTCTCACAGACTTTTAAAAAACAAATATTCAACCGAAGAATGGAATCAAAAGAGGCAATTGGATGAAAACCGGATTTGAAGGACTAAATCAACTATTTTTTTATCAAATATACAGGAGAAGCTCATGTTAAATCTTAATAATAAGTTGATTGTTGTAGAAGGTGCAATCGGAGTAGGAAAAACAAGCCTGGTTTTACAACTGAGCGATCAATTTAATGCAAAATGCAACTTAGAGGTCGTAGAAGAAAATCCTTTTTTAGTAAAATTCTATAGCGATATAGAAAGATATGCCTTTCAAACACAAATATTTTTTTTATTAAGCCGGTATAGGCAGCAAATAGAATTAGCACAAATGGATTTATTTCACCAATTAATCATTTCAGATTATCTTTTTGCCAAGGACAGGATATTCGCTCATCTTAATCTATCAGGAAGTGAACTTTCTATGTATGAGAAGCTATATAATATTATGTCAAAGAACATTCCAAAACCGGATTTAATCGTTTAC
>CBFCZX010000197.1:0-2329 GCA_965602765.1 uncultured Atribacterota bacterium
GAACTCGCAATGACAGTTTTCCAGAAATTGTGTTAAATCTTGAATCGATACTTGATACAATTAATTAATTGGAGGAAAAACATGATTACAAAAAGAAATATTTTTTTAATGATGTTCATCATCTTGATATTTTCAACGTCTGCTTATGCTTTTGATTTTTCGGGAAATCTAACCTATACCGGACATTACAGTTTAAACGAAAAGAATTTAAGCAATGCTCTAAACTTAGAACTAAACTTGATTCATGATTTTTCCGATGAGATTTTTGCTGAAGGAAATTTAATCATCAAATATAATGATAAATCTTCTAAACCATTAATAGTCATCCCTTCGGAATTATATGTCGGAGCATACGAATTGATTCCTCATTCAGATTTAAGAGCAGGCAATTTGATTGTCAGCTGGGGTTCGGCAGACATGTTTAGTCCTTTAGACAATTTTAATCCACTTCCTCCCCAGATGTCCTTTACAGACGTAACCCAAAAAATAGCCGTACTTGCAGCTGATTTCATGTATTATTTTGATGATATCACCTACTTACAGGCAATCATTCTTCCCTCCTTTATTCCCACACACATACCGGAACAATACGAACAACAGTTATACCTTTCCATGTTCGATCCTCAATTTCAAGCTCAAGGGATAGAAATCAATTCAGTAAATATCACACACAACCTACCGAAAAAACCTGCCTGGGGAATCAAATTAGGAAGAAGTTTCACTTCGTTTGATGCAGCCATCACTTATTATAGCGGATATTATTTTAATGGATACCCTGAAACAATAGACCTTGTTTCTACGACCTCCGGAACGGCTTTGAATTTAGGATTAGGCTATCCTAAAAAAAATGTTTTCGGTTTTGAATTTCAGGGAGATTTTCCCGGCATCGAAGGAGCGACTTTAAGAGGTGATTTTGCATATATCACTCCCCAAGCCTGGCAGGTTCAGGGAGAAGATATGTTAAAAAATTCTTATCTGAAAGCTGTAATCGGTGCCGATTATACCACCTCTTTTGACCTGTATTTAAATGCAAGTTATATCTGGGGATTCATCACAGAAGAAGGAGACCAATGTTCTTCCTATATCTCTTTAAATGCTAAAAAAGAATTGGAAGATAGCAAGCTGACTCCCAATTATATAGGCATCATCAGCCTTGAGGATGGAAGCATGATAAATTCTATCGGTGCCAGTTATGATTTTACCGATAACTTTTCCCTTAATTTTTCTTATATCTCTGTTTCAGGTGAGCCTACTTCAAAGCTGGGGCAGATGAAAAGTTCATCAGGTTTATACCTCTCAGGAGAGTGGATTTTTTAATGAAAGTAAAAATTTTGGATAAAAAAGAAAAAATATTAGAAGCTGCCCGGGAAATATTTTTTAAAAAAAGTTTTTATGAAGCGACCATGGATGATATTGCTCAGGTTTCCGGTATAAAAAAACCAACCATCTATTATTATTTTCCCTCAAAAATAGACCTGGCTTCGCAACTTTTAGAAATAAATATGAAAAATATTTTTGGGAAAATTGATGAGATCATTCTTTCGACGGGCAATATAAAAGTACGGATTGAAAGAATTACAGATTTTTATACAAAACTTTTAGATGAAAATTCCAAGTTTTTTATTATTATGCAAAGAATCGGTTATGATTTTATGCACAAAGAAGAAAGCAAGAAAACAATGAACCAGTTTTTTGAAAAACTATTAGAAAGACAAAGAAAGGCAGGTTCTTTGTTCGGTGATGTAACCTTGACTTCCGGAGAAAAAGTCAGCGGTAATATATTTTTATATTCCATGATTGCCGCTTTGGGAAGAGTGACCTTTGAAGCAGTATCTCATGGAAGAAAACCAAAAAAAGAACAACTTTTCGCCATTAGAGATATTTTTATTGCTTCCGTCAAGTAAAAAAACACCATGTGGGATAGTGGTCCCAGTTTCGGGAATTAATAATTTGTTTTACTGCTAAAGGTAAAATGATTGGTTCTAATATATGGGGCAACGACCGGTCCTACGAATCCCGGCTTGGTTTTGCGTTCCCGGGATATCATATCTACACCCTTTAGTAAGTCAACCACACTTGTATTAAATCGCATATTTTTTATCGCACTTGTCAATTTTCCATTCTCAATTAAAAAAGTGCCGTCTTTGGTCATTCCGGTTAGCTCAATACTCATCGGATTCAGTAGATTAACATAATGAAGTCGATTAATGTAAATACCTTTTTTTGTATTCCGAATCATATCCTGCAATCTGTCTTCTCCTTGTTTCATAACAATATTAAAAGAAAGAGCCCCTATGGCAGCACTTTCGGGGGGCAATGTATTTCCCGT
>CBFCZX010000198.1:0-2315 GCA_965602765.1 uncultured Atribacterota bacterium
TAGGCGGAGTATTCGGAGTAAATGTATTTAGTGCTCAAGGCGCATATCAGGCTGTAGTTAATGCCGGATTAGAAGAAGTTATTAAAATCGCGACCTGGGATGCAACGGAAATATTGATTGAAGCTTTAAAAAGAGGGGAACTAGATTTGATTTTAGCCCAGATGCCCGGAGAAATGGGATCTTTGTGTGTGGAATGGGGGGTAAAACATCTTACTGAAGGAGCGGAGCTTCCAAAGAAAGTCATTCCAGGTTTCTTTGTTTTCACTCAGGATAATGTAAACGATCCCGAATCACAGAAATATATTTACAAATAATTTTTTAACAAAACTATAAAATTTGTAAAATAAATTTGCTGACAGGGAGTATTCGTTTACTCCCTGTCGTGTAACTCTTTATAATTATTCTGGAAAGGTTTTTTATGACTGAATTGAACAATAATTCTTTAATTGATTTAAATAAAGTCAGTGAAAGCAGAATGTTAATCTTTATAGGCAAAAACTGGGCATTTCTTTTTCTTGTCATGATGCTAATATTATTTAGTATTTTGGGAGATAATTTCCTTAGTGTAAATAATTTTAATAATATTATTTTAGGAATAAGCTCTCTGCTTTTATTGGCAAGCGGAGAAACCTTTGTAATTATTAGCGGAGGCATTGATCTTTCCATCGGTTTTATAATGGGCTTTGTTTGTGTAAGCACATCCATTATCATGAGAGATTTAAACGCGGCAGGATACGCTCCGATTATTTCTATCACTGCGGGTTCAGTTGTTGGGCTTTTGCTGGGGCTTATCCCTGGATTGATTAACGGGTACCTGGTAGCCAAATTAAGAGTACCTCCTTTTATTGCCACACTCGGCATGTGGGGAATTGCAAATGGCTTAGCCTGGCGACTTTGCGAAGGCTTTCCTATTGGCTTTTTACCTTTACAAGTACGAAACATTGGTAATGCATACCTTGCGTATTTTTCTCCAAAAAAAGAATTTTCCTTTTTTATAAAACCTGTGCTGACTGAAAGAAAAGATATATTGAGCTTATTAAAAATTATTCCCTTACCGGTTTTATTAATCACCATTATCCTGGTAATATTTGCTTTTATTTTGACACGAACCCGATTCGGACAACATACCTACGTTATTGGTGATAAAGTAGATGCCGCAATTAGAGCAGGGATTAATGTCCCGCTACATCTAATCAAGGTTTATATCATTTCTTCATTCTTTGCGGCAACAGCAGGCGTTTTACTTGTTTTTAAATTAAATATGGGGGTTCATACTCAATATACTTCCAGCTATGAACTTTTTGCTATTGCAGCGGTGGTTATAGGCGGAGCCAGTCTTACCGGTGGTAAAGGAACGATTTGGGGCACCGTTATCGGTGTATTGCTAATCGGTACTTTGAATAATGGTTTAATGATGATGGGATTACCCATTTTTTATCGCTATATTGCTACCGGGTGCATTTTAATCATTGCAGTTTTAATCGATCAATTTTTTCCGGAGTTGGTGTATAAAGAATGACAAATTATGATAGACCAAAAAAAATAGGAATTAGTCTTCTCAGAAAGTGGATCTTTATTTTTTTAGTGGGTGAAATCATTTTTTTCAGTGTGATTGGGACAAATTACTTTAGCTTAAAAAATATACAGGATATTTTACTGTCTTCGACAATAGTTCTACTTCTGGCTACCGGAGAAACTTTTGTAATTATCACCGGTGGAATTGATTTATCGGTTGGTTTCATGGTTGGATTCAGCTCGGTAATTTGCGCGAAAATAATGGTTAATTTGGAATCAGCAGGATTTTCACAGTTCTTGGCCATAACAATCGGTATATTGACCGCTCTGTTATTAGGACTCATTCCCGGATTCATCAATGGTTTTTTGGTGGCAAGATTAAAAGTGCCTTCATTTATTGCAACCTTCGGTATGTATGGCATTGCCTATGGATTTGCCGAGATTATCTGTGGCAATGTCCCGGTGCATAATTTGCCTACTTCTCTTGGTTCATTGGGGCATGGCTATTTATTTTACTGGCTACCAGGGAAAATATTTAGTTTTTTAAGCAGACCGGAAAACCTGACCAGGGAAGAACTAAAGGACTTGGTATTGATTTTCCCCAATGTGACGCTAATTACTTTTATTTTTATTGGTGTTTTTGCTTTTATATTGGCAAAGACAAAATTCGGGCAACATACCTATGCCATCGGCGGTAATATCAACGCAGCAGAAAGAGCAGGAGTCAATGTAAAATTACATTTAATTAAAGTGTATATGATATCTTCATTTTTTGCCTCTCTTGCCGGAGTCATGTATGT
>CBFCZX010000199.1:0-2284 GCA_965602765.1 uncultured Atribacterota bacterium
ACATTTCAAAATAATTTTAATTTTAGTTACATTATTTTTGTTAATTTTTAGTGCATCTGTTTTATCCTTCGGGCAAGAACTTACCGGAGAAGAAATTATAAGTAAAGTCAATGAATTAATGAATCAGGATACTGTCCAGGCAAAAGTAAAAATGACTATTGTTACATCCTCCGGTAATGAAAGAGTTTTTATCTATGATTCATATAGTAAAAATAAAGGCGAAAAAAATCTATTGCGCTATATAGAACCCAAGCGGGCAAAAGGCCAAGCTATACTGATGCTCAATTATGCTGATGATATCTGGATGTATTTCCCCCGTACAAAACGAATACGCAAACTTGCCACCAATTCCAAAAGCCAAAAGATGGAAGGCAGTGATTTCTCCTATGAAGACACCGGGGCAAGTGATGCTTTTATTGAAGATTTCAACAGTAAAAAACTTGGCTCCGAAATTAAAGAGGGACATGATTGTTACAAGATTGAAATGCGGAAAAAAGAAGGTATCGAATCCGGTTATTCCCGTTTGATTATGTGGGTAATCAAAGATAGTTTTATCCCGATAGCCATAGATTATTATGACCGGGAAAATCCTGAACTTTTATTAAAAACTTTAATTCAATATGATATTAAAAATGTAGACGGTATTCCCACTGCAACAAAGATGGTTATGTATAATCAACAGGAAAATTCCCAGACAAGTATAGAAATGCTGGAAGTCAAATATAATATAGTATTAGATGACAGTTTATTTACTGCAAGAAATCTGCAAAGGAGATAGATGATGCGAGAAAAAATCTTAAGGGCTTTAGCTAGGTTGCATGCTCAGCATCCCTGGAAAATGTTACTTCTGGTACTTGCCATCACCATCATATTAGGTGCTTTTGCCACTCAGTTGGAACAGAGCATGCGATGGAGCGATTTGCTCCCTTCAAAAAGTGAAAAAACAATTCAATACAATAAAGTAATCAACGAATTTGTAACCGCCACCAATATTATCATCGTAGTCGAAGGTGAAGAAGAGACAATTAAAGCCTATACTGAAGTGGTTGTCCCTCAAATCAAGCTGGCAACTGACCCAAAAGACGGTAGACCATATATTAAGCGAATTGACTACAAACAGGATATCGATTTTATCCGCGAACACGGCCTGATGCTGGTCAAAGCCGATAACCTGCAAAACATGAAAGAATTATACCAAAATCCCAATTTAGTCCCCCTGCTTACCAATTTAAATAACAGTTTTGAAAAGGAATATGTGGGTCGGGAAGAATCGATTTCTACCCGGGAAAAAGAGGACAATACCATCATTATATTAGACAGCATTTCCCATTTAATTTCTATCATGCAAGATTATTCTTCCGGCAAAATCCATTCTCCGGAAGAAGCTCAAAAAGCAGTAGATAAATTAATACTGGGAGAACCTTACCTTTTATCTTATGATAAACAAGCACTTATTATTAATGTCATCCCTAATTTTAGCATGACCGATATGGATAAAATGATTTCGGGAACAGATACTATTCAAGAAATAGTTGATAAGGTGAAAAAGGATTTTCCTGAAGTAAAAGCGGGTCTAACCGGGATGATTCCCCTTGGCCGTGATGAGATGGTATATGGGCAGCAGAGTATGGGTTATACCAGTATCATTGCTTTTATTGCAATTTTAATTTTACTCATTCTTTCTTTTCGAATGTGGGCTGCTCCCCTCTTTGCCATTCTCAATTTGGCAGTCGGACTTGTCTGGGCAATCGGTTTAGCTGCCATTCTGGTTAAGAGTTTAAACATTATGACTTCAATGGTTACGGTTATTTTCATCGGATTGGGAATTGATTTTTCCATCCATATCATCTCCATCTTTACTGAAAGCCGCTCCATAGGAAAACCGATTAATAAATCCATAGAAGATACTTTCTTAAAAAGCGGCAAAGGCATATTAACCGGAGGCCTGACAACCTGTGGTGCTTTCTTTGCCTTAATCATCAGCTCTTCCCGCGGAATGAAAGAGGTGGGTATCGTCAGCAGTGTCGGTTTGCTAGCCATATTAATCGTTACCTTTCTTTTCCTGCCCTCACTTTTGGTATTGCGGGAACGTCGCCTGGAAAAGAAACTGGCAGAGGGAAAAATAAAGAGTAAACCGGTTTACAAGGATATTTCCTTAAGAGCATTTGGAAAAGGATGCAGCTGGTTATCCGGAAATTATACGGTTACCATCATTTGCGTAGTACTTATCACTATCTTTTTACTGGTCTCTGCTTCCCGAATCTCTTTTGACCATAATTACATG
>CBFCZX010000200.1:0-2275 GCA_965602765.1 uncultured Atribacterota bacterium
ATTAAAGAGTTAGGGGGAAAAGTTACCGGAAGTGTGAGTAAAAAAACGGATTATGTTGTGGTTGGCGAGAATCCAGGTTCTAAATATAAAACAGCAAAAGAATTAAAAGTAAGTATAATAAATGAACAAGAATTTAAAAAATTAATATCAAGTGACAAATAAATGTCAGTCACTAATTATTAACTTTATCGGTTTTACAAGTAAGCAAGAAAGCTATGCAGCGCGAAATGTGTGATATATTTTGTTTTTATAGATTAACAAGTATCGCCTTTGTATTCATTATAAATTTTTCGTTGCTGTTTCTTTTTATGATTCCTGCTTTTTTTAATTAATTAATTCGGTAAACAATTACCCAAGAAACAAAGGAGAGGAAAAATGACGGACAAAATTATTACTAAAAAAGAAGTGGAATATGTGGCAAAATTAGCCAATTTGGATTTTTCCCAAGGAGAGAAGGAAGAATATACCGAACAACTTAATGCCATTTTAGGTTATTTTAAAAAACTTAATGAATTAGATACAGGAAATGTCCAACCAACAGCGTACATTTTCGATATGCCAAATCTAATGAACGACGATGTAATTGAAAATTCTTTGCCTCAGGAAAAAGTCATGTCATTATCGGATGATTCCAAAAGGGGTTATTTTAAAGTGCCCAAAATAATGTAACGGTGAAAATATAAAAAAGAATCGAACTAAATAATGTATAAATATTAAAAAAATCTAAAATATTAAAAGAATGAAAACATTGAAAATTGAAAATATAAAACAAGCCGCAAAAATTTTTATTAAGATAAATAATCAAAAGGTACAATAATTTTGGAAGCAGTTTGCTTTATAAATAAAAAAGCAGGAATGATGCAAATAAATCTTACCTGTAAGAAATAATAAAATAAAAAATATTTTGTAGATCAAGTTTAAATGAAATATTTCAGCCTCATCAACCAAGGAACAATAAGCTAAAAATGCAGGTTTGATTCTTTCAAAAAGAAATTTATTTAAACTTAGTTTGAAGATGGAAGGAGAACAATAATTGACATTTAATCAACTAACATTAGAAGAAGTCACCCATTTAGTAAAAGAGAGAAAAATATCATTATATGAAGTAACCAATGATATTTTTAACCAGATAGAAAGAATTGATGGCAAGATTAATGCTTTTTTATCTATAAATAGGGAAAATGCCTTAAAACAGGCAAACCACATAGACGGACAAATTAAAAATGGTGAGAAAATACCTATTTTATCCGGTGTGGCATTAACCGTAAAAGATATATTAGCTGTAGAAGGGATGGAAACAACCTGCGGTTCAAAAATTCTCAAGGGATTTAAACCGCCTTATGATGCGACTGTTATTCGTGCATTAAAAAAAGAAGGAGCAATTATTATAGGAAAAGCAAATATGGATGAATTTGCAATGGGTTCTTCCACGGAAAATTCTGCCTTTGCAACCACTCATAATCCCTGGGATTTGGAAAGGGTACCGGGTGGTTCAAGTGGTGGTTCTGCTGCTGCGGTTGCAGCCGATGAAACTCATATTGCCCTGGGAACCGATACGGGCGGTTCTATAAGGCAGCCGGCATCATTTTGTGGTATTGTCGGACTAAAACCAACCTATGGAAGAGTGTCCAGATATGGTCTAATTGCCTATGCATCCTCTTTGGACCAAATAGGTCCATTAACCAAAAATGTAAAGGATAGTGCTTGGGTGATGAATATTATTTGCGGACAAGATAAAAGAGATTCGACTTCTGCAAACTTAGAGGTACCGGATTATCTGGAATCATGTAGAGAAGGAATTGAAGGATTAAAAATAGGGATTCCACGCGAATATTTTATTGAAGGACTTGACAGGGAAGTTAAATCAGCCATAGAGAATGCATTAAAACGATTTGAAAAAATGGGAGCGAAAATTGAAGAAGTCTCTCTACCCCATACAGAATATTCATTACCGACCTATTATCTCATTGCAACTGCCGAGGCAAGTTCCAATTTGGCGAGGTATGATGGCGTGCAGTATGGATATCGAACGAAAGATTTTAAAGACCTTTCTACTTTATACAAAAAGACGCGAACTGAAGGTTTTGGAAGTGAAGTAAAGAGGCGTATCATGTTGGGAACTTATGCCTTAAGCACAGGATATTATGATGATTACTATTTAAAGGCTCAAAAGGTCCGTACTTTAATCAAACGGGATTTTGATAAAGCATTTAAAGATTTTGATGTACTTATTACACCTACCGCCCCTACTCCTGCTTTTAAATTAGGCGAAAAA
>CBFCZX010000201.1:0-2265 GCA_965602765.1 uncultured Atribacterota bacterium
CTGTTCAAGCTTTTTTACAAATTACCGGAATGTATGATCTCCCTCGAGGTTCAACTTTAGCCATACTTCTTTTGGTGCCAACATTAATCGCTTTTTTTATCCAAAAATATTGGGTTTCCAGAAAGTCATATGTTACGGTAACAGGAAAACCGACAGGTGCTACCATTAAACGATTGGAATGGTATATTAAGGCACCGGTATATTTCTGTTGCGTTTTCTTTGCTGCAATGGTTTTTCTTTTTTATGGTATGATAATTTATGGTTCTTTTCAGACTCTCTGGGGCGTAAATTCTACATTAACTTTGAGGAATTATATTCAAACATTTCAGGTCGGAAAAGATTATTTAACGGATTCTTTAACTCTTTCTACGATAGCCACTCCGATAACCGGAGTGTTGGGCATGTTTATCGCCTTCCTGATCATAAGGAAGAAGTTTATTGGCCGAGGAGTAATGGAATTTGTATCCATGTTGACTTTTGCTGTTCCGGGAACGGTGGTAGGGATAGGTTATATATTAGCTTTTAATGTTAAGTCAAATTTATTTCCCGTTGTACTTACCGGAACTGCCTGGATCATCATCACACTTTTAATCTTTAGAAATATGCCGGTTGGAATCCGTTCAGGGATTGCTGCTCTTCAACAGATTGATCCTTCTATCGAAGAAGCTTCGACTGATTTAGGTGCAGATAGTGCTACTACTTTTCGTAAAATTACACTACCGATGATAGCTCCTGCTTTTTTCTCAGGATTAGCTTATAGTTTTGTGAAAGCCATGACGGCTATCAGTGCAGTTATTTTTGTCGTTTCCGGTAAATGGAATTTAATCACGATTGCAGTTCTGGGTTTTGTTGACAATGCTCAATATGCTCAAGCAGCTGCTATGAGCATGATTTTAATATCAATTGTTCTAATTGCTCTCGGGATTATTCAGCTGGTAGTCAATAGAATTGGTAAAGGAACTAGGTCGATAAGTCTTGTTGGATAAATATTTACATAAAGGAAAGGATAAATTATGAAACAGGATTACCTGGTGCTCGAAAACCTTGTTAAGATTTTTGAAAGTGGAAAAAATGCCCTTGTGGCCGTAGATAGTGTTAATGTTAAAGTAAAAGAAGGCGAGTTGGTTACACTTCTGGGTCCATCCGGATGTGGAAAAACCACAACACTCAGAATGATTGCCGGATTTGAAATTCCAACTTCAGGAAAGATTTTTATTGATGGGAAAGAAGTGAGCATGATTCCCCCTAATCAAAGACCGACTACAATGGTATTTCAAAACTATGCCCTCTTCCCTCATATGACCGTATTTGAAAATATTGCCTATGGATTGAAAGTCCGCAAAGAAACATCAATGAATGTTAAAGAGAAAACAGAAAAAATTATTAATTTGGTTGGACTGGAAGGATTAAACAAGCGTTCACCTGCTCATCTTTCGGGGGGGCAACAGCAGAGGGTTAGTCTTGCCCGTTCTTTAATAATGGAACCAAAAGTGTTGCTTCTCGATGAACCTTTGTCCAACCTTGATGCGAAATTACGCATATCTACCCGTTTAGAGATTCGAAAACTGCAACAAAGAATCGGAATAACTTCTGTCTATGTTACTCATGATCAGGAAGAAGCCATGACACTTTCCGATCGGGTAGTTATTATGAATGAAGGGAAAATCCAGCAAATAGGTACTCCCCAGGAAATTTACGCATATCCCAATAATTATTTTGTTGCGGATTTTATAGGTAAGGCAAATTTCTTGCCTGGTAAAGTGACCAAGGTATTGTCTTCTAAAAAAGTTGAAATTGAGGTAAAAGGGTGCAAATTTGCAATTGCTTTATATAATAAAACTTTTAAAGCAGGTGAAAAAATATTATTGCTTATTCGTCCTGAAGCGGTTGATTTGCTGCCTAAAAAACCTCAATCCATTACCGGAATCATTCAGCAAATCATTTATTTAGGTTCCCATCTGGTATATGAGATTAAAGTAGATGATTGTATTGTAACTGTCGAAATTTCCAATCCGTTGTCGCAGAAAAGTTATTCAGCAGGAGAAGAGGTCAGTCTTTATCCCAAAGAAGACAGTTTGCATATATTGCCTTATGAAGAGATTAAAGAATAAAAGAATAGCCATTGATTTTATATTGAAGTCGAAAATCGATTGCTATTTATATTTAAAAAAAATATTTTCCATTTTTGATTTAAGATTTATATTTCTTTTGAATAAGCTGATTCACTTCTTCAATCGTTCGTTGGAAAGGTCCTTCCGCTTCCAT
>CBFCZX010000202.1:0-2181 GCA_965602765.1 uncultured Atribacterota bacterium
CTTGCACCCAAGCAAGCAGATTTTTTGATATCGGTTCCTAATTCTCTATATCTGAATATATTTTCCAAAACGACAATGGAATTATCCACCATCATACCGATTCCCAGGGCTAAACCTCCCAGGGTCATCATATTTAAGGTTAAATTGGAAAAATAAAGCAGAGTAAAGGTAAAAATTAAAGAAATAGGTATGGCGAAGCTAATAATTAGTGTACTGCTTAAATTACCCAGGAAAAATAATAGAACAAATACCGCTAAAATCGCTCCGAATAAAGCCACCCATCCTACTTGCGATATGGTTTTTTTGATGAAATCGGAAGAATCAAAAACCGGGGTAATAGATATATCGTCAGGCAGTAAGTTTTGAATGGTCTCAAGTTCTTTAAATACCCTTTTGGCTACAATAACCGTATTTTTGCCCGATTCTTTCTGTAAGCTCACCATGATACCGGGTTTTCCGTTTACATAGGTAATTGAATTTCTGTCCTTAAAGGTATCTTCAACTTTAGCAATATCACCTAAATAAATTTTTTTCCCCCGAATATTAGAGATTAATATTTCTTCGATATCTTGAATGCTTTCAAATCTCCCCAAAGTCCTGATAAGAAAATTAATGGTGCCTTCCTTTAATGTTCCTGCCGGTAAATTAACATTTTCTCCGGCCAAAGCAGCAGTTACCTGACTAAAACTTAACTGGTTGGAACGGAGTTTTTCATTATCAATCGAAACCAGTATTTCTCTATCCAAACCACCGTTAATCGACACGCTGGCAACCTCTTCCAATCTTTCCAGACGGGGTTTGACTATATCTTCCGCATATTCCTGTAATTTTTGTAAATCTTTCTCCTCCGAATCCATTCCCAAAACTAAAATCGGCATCAGTGAGGGGTCAAATTTAATGACAATCGGATCACTGGCATCATCAGGAAGAAAGCTTTTGACCTGGTCAATCTTCTCCCGAATATTCAAAGCACTGACATCCATATCTGTGCCCCAGTTAAATTCCATTAAAACAAGAGAGCTTCCCTCCCGGGAATAAGAGGAAATTTTTTTCACACCCTGAATGGTACCTACCGCTTCTTCCAGAGGAATCGTAACCATATTTTCTATTTCCTGGGGAGCTACTCCCGAATAGGAAACGATAATGGCTGACATTGGAAAGGATAAGTCAGGCAATAAATCCAATCCTAAATTCTGAAAAGAAATAAGGCCTATCAGAATTAATCCGATAAAAAGCATTAAAATGGTAACCGGTCGGTTAACCGAAAAATTAGGTAAGTTCAATTCTATTCCTCCTTATCCAGT
Organism: uncultured Atribacterota bacterium; assembly: GCA_965602765.1. Lineage (GTDB taxonomy): Bacteria > Atribacterota > Phoenicimicrobiia > Phoenicimicrobiales > Phoenicimicrobiaceae > JAYEGH01. The sequence goes on from CBFCZX010000202.1 coordinate 1,305, forward strand.
ACGTCTACTTTTAATCCGTCTTCCAGCTCTTGATTACCAAGTACCACAATCTCTTCTTCTTCTGACAGTCCATCCAATATCTCCACCCGTTCATCCTGAATAATGCCTAAAACGACTTCTTTTTGTCTGGCTATCCCCTCTTCAATCACATAAACATATATTCCATCCTTTTTTCTGGTCAAGGCACTGGAAGGAATGATTAATGCATCCTGATTGGTTTTTACAAGAATATCTCCCCGGGCAAAAACGCCAACAGGAATATCCACTTCCGGTTGAAGTATTTCAATTTTTACCTCCAGCGTCTTACTAATTTGATCGACCGCCACACCTTTGGAAACAACTTCTCCCTGGAATTTTCCTTCCGGAAAAGCATCAATTTCAAGATTCACTTTCTGACCTTCTTTTATTTTAGAAATATCTTTCTCTGAAATTCCTACTTTAACAAATATTCTGCTTACATCTATGATGGACAATAAAGGTATGGAGGGAGAAACCATCTCACCGGTACTTACGGTAATGGAAGTCACTTTACCGCTAATAGGAGCAGTAATCTGCGTATTTTTCAATTGATATTTTGCCATATCCAAAGCAGCCTTGGTCTGTCTTACCTGAGCTTCGACTGATTTTATATCTTCTTCCGCTGCGCCTTCTATAACTAATTCATAGCTTTCCTGGGCTGACTGATACTGTACATCTGCAATCTCATATTGATTTTTCGCCTGTTCGTATTGTTGTTTGGATATTGCCTTTTCGGAAAAAAGTTTTTCCATTCTCAGATAATTTTCCTCTACGCTATCTCGATTAAGTTTGGCTTGAAGCAATGCTGATTCTGCCTGCTTAATCTCCTGAGGACGTGCCCCGGATTTTATTTTATCAG
>CBFCZX010000203.1:0-2178 GCA_965602765.1 uncultured Atribacterota bacterium
TGGCCGGTTATCGGAGAATGGATTATTCTGTATCTCTTTTTTTCCATCCAATTGATATACCATCAATTGACTTTCTTTCGATTGAAAAATAGTTCGACAAAAAAATAATATTACCGAATTTGCTTCGAAACAAACCTGTCTTTTCACCATTCCAGACAAAATCAAGTAAAACTTAGCGGAAATCCTTCTCAAAATCACTTATCCTACCATTTTCTTTCCAAACTCACCCTGATTTAGTAAATATTTGTTTTACTTTATCTTTAAATTTTTATAAGATATAAATATTATTCTAAAAAGGAAAATAATATCTATTTATTAATCAGTCAATAAAAATGGAAAAAGTTATCTCAAAATCTAATTCTGCCTATGGCATCTTAATGATGATCTTGGGAACAATATTTTGTTCATTGATGATTGTGTTCGTAAAATATCTAAAACATCTTCCGGTCATGGAAATCGTCTTTTTCAGAAATTTTTTCATCATGTTAATCATACCCTTTATGCTGAAAAAAGAAAAAATACCGATTTGGGGAAATAATAAGCCGTTAATATTATTTCGGAGTATGTGCTCGGTAATCGGCGCCATCACTTATTTTTATACTGCAAAAACAATGATTCTCACCGATGCGGTGACCATTAAACAGCTAAGTCCCGTCTTTATTCTATTTATGGCTGCTATCTTTTTAAAGGAAAAAATCAATATTCAAAAAATTATTATTTTTTTCTTAGCTTTTTTAGGGGCGTTATTTATCATCAAACCGGGCTTCAATTTAGATATTTTTCCGGCCATAGTCGGTTTATTTGGAACCATTATCACCGCAGCAGCACATATTGCTTTACGAAGATTAAGATTAACTGATCATCCGCTTGTTATCGTCAATTACTTTGGATATGTTGGCGGACTGGTCGCTTTAAGTGTCATGCTTTTTCAGGGAAATTATGTTGTTCCTGATGCATTAAGTATTCTATTTCTCCTTCTGTTGGGATTGACTGGTCTGGGAGTGCAGGTTACTTTTGTAAAAGCTTACCAATTTGCGCCAACCAGTTTGGTTTCTTTCTACCTATACCTACAAATTATATTTACGACAATCATTGGGGTCATCTTTTTCAATGAAATTCCTGGAATATTTAGTATATTCGGTGCATCTATTATCATTATAACCGGATATTTTAATTATCAATTTAGCAAAAAAGAAGAAATGAAAAAAATAGTAGCGTAAATATTTCGTGATTTTTCAGCAATGTTCATTTGGCAGGATGAAAAGAGATGCGAAAATATTCTTGACTAATAAAAAAAGGAGGTTTATATATGAAAAACAAACAATTTGAGGGCATTTTCCCTTACCTTGTATCTCCGGTAAATTCTAAAAGCAATGATAGAAAAAATGTCCTCGAAAGATTGGTCAACCATTTAATTCATGCCGGCATACACGGTCTTACACTTTTCGGAAGTACCGGGGAATTTCCCTATCTTAATCAAAAGCAGAAAGAGGAAATTTTAGAAACGGTTATTCGCATTAATCAAAATAGAATTCCAATCATTGCAGGTGTATCACATTTTTCAACCAGCGAAGCGGTATATCAGGCAAAAAAATTTGAGGCACTTGGTGTAGATGGTATACTGGCTGCTATCAATGTTTATTTTCCCATCAATGCGGAAGGGATTTATCGCTATTTCGAAGCAATTGCCTGCAATGTGAATTGTCCGGTCATCATTTATCATAATCCAAAATTTTCCAATATGGATTTTTCTCTTGATTTAATAGAAAGATTGGCGGAAGTACCGAATATAGAATATATAAAATACGCTTCGGCCAATACGGGAAAAGTATTTTCAATTATCAATCGATGCAATGGTAAGCTAAAAGTATTCAGCGCTACTGCCAATATTCCCCTTTTAATACTCATGTTAGGAGGTGTGGGCTGGATGGCGGGACCCGCATGCATCATTCCCAAACAGAGTGTTCAGCTGTTCGAATTAGCCAAACAAAAAAAATGGGATGAAGCCATTGAATTACAAAAGAAATTATGGGCAATTAACAGCCTATTTCAAAAGTACGGCCTTGCTGCCTGTATAAAAGCAGGGCTGGAAATACAAGGCTTCCCGGTTGGTGATCCTATTCCGCCTCAAAAGGTGCTGACTGTATCAGAAAGGGAAGAGGTTGCGAATGCTTTAAA
>CBFCZX010000204.1:0-2161 GCA_965602765.1 uncultured Atribacterota bacterium
TGGCTGACCAATGAAAACGATAATCCAGTCCGGAAAATATAAAAATACCCAGGATCGGAATGATATTGATTGAGGTTAGAATTTTATCCCATTTTTTTACATTCTCTTTCTTTCTGCCCCGCTCTTCCATCACCTCAATCGGTAGAACAAAATAATTGATGCATAGAATGATAATCCCTAAAAACATAAAAAGCCAAGCCCAATACCACCGGATTGTACCGGCGAAAACAAAAAGTAGGATGCCTTGAATGATGAATGTAGAAAATACTTGAATAAGTCTCTTTTTAATATCTTGATTCATTTTTATCAAACCCCCCCCTAAAAACTATCGCCTTAATAAAGTATACAATATTTTAATAAATATTACTTGGTCTTTTATCATAAATCCCCAACATTTTTCTTTAAATATGAATGTCAAATGTTGTGAGTTGATGCCAATATTTTCAATGGCAAGTTGAAATCCTTAAATGAATTGCTAATAAGGAATTTTTTTTCTAATTCATTTGATTCTTTAAAAAACCTCATCTATAATTTAAATAACTTCTTATTTGAATATAATCATCTAAAAAATCATAGGGATATTGTTAATGCTTTTTTATAAAAAATGAATAAAAGTTATCGAATAGTTAAATGTGCAAAAGCTTTCTTCTTGCCACATCCAACAAGGAATAAAAATAGTAATAATATTGATTTAAAAATATTGTTTTGAAACTTTAATCGTATTTTATCCCATCTATAATGATAGCCAATTAAACAAATAACGGTTAAGGGATTCCGGTAAGGGCGGGGAAAAAATAAGTTTTGCAAGAAATCTTGTTTAGATAAAATAAAGAAGCATATAACCAACTAAAACAAACAGGTTAAAAAATGTATATGCCTGTAAGACTTTATTAGATAAATATTTTCGAGTCTCGTGAGGAACACAGAAATATAAGGAAGGGATTATAAGAATGGTTGATTATATTAAAAATGAAAAAATGAAATCAAAAGAAAGAGTTTTTGCAGCTTTAAAAAGAGAAGAAGTTGACCGCAATCCAGTCATTAACCCAGTTTCAATAGCAAATGTTGAATTAATGGAAAGATGCAATACATATTTCCCTCACGTGCATAGAGATGCAGAAAAGATGGCAACTTTAGCTGCTACAGGTTACGAAATATTAGATTTTGACAGCATTGCTCCTTATTTTAGTATACAACAAGAAGCAGCTGCATTTGGATGTGAACTTGATTGGGGGAAAAAGGATAAAATGCCTGATGTAAAAGGGGCTCTTTATCATATACCGGGTGAAATTAAAATTCCAAAAAATTTTTTAGACCATATAGCTATTAAAACTGTTTTAAATGCTTTAAAAATTTTAAAGAGTAAATATAATAATGAAGTTGCCCTAATAGGAAAGGTAATGGGTCCCTGGACTCTTGCTTATCACCTCTTTGGCGTGCAAAAATTTTTGATGGATACTATCCTGGCTCCGAATATGGTCAATGAGATTTTGGATCGTCTAAAAGAAGTCACGGTTAAATTTGCTAATGCACAGTTTGAAGCAGGCGCAGATATTGTAACGGTTGCCGACCATGCCACTGGCGACCTAGTAAGCGCAAAATGCTATACCAAGTTTTTAAAATCCATCCATCAAGAAATTACAACCAAAATAAACGGTCCATTAATACTGCATATCTGTGGTCGCACAGTGGATAGAATGCCTGATATTGCGGAAACTGGCTTCAAGGTGTTCCACTTTGAATCCAAAAATGCTCCACAAGAAGCCAGGGAAGCAGTAGGAAATAAGATTATCTTAGCAGGGAATATTGATAATATTCAAGTTCTTTTATTTGGTACACCAGATGATGTAAAAAAAGCAGTATTTGATAATATTGATGCGGGGATTGAAATGATTGCTCCAGAGTGTGCGGTTCCGCTTACTACTCCAATATCTAATTTACAAGCAATAGTAACCGGAGTCAGAGAGTATTATAATTTATCAAAGAATTGTGTTTAAAGCTCGGCGCCATGGAGAGGGATTGGTAGTGTAATTATACCAAAGGAGGTGCTTAATGGTGCAGTTTAATCAACGGATTATCATCAAATGATGGAAACCTATTTTAGAAGAATATGAAAAGATTCAAAATAAAGTCTCCCCCCGTTATTCGTTAAGTGGCTGAC
>CBFCZX010000205.1:0-1995 GCA_965602765.1 uncultured Atribacterota bacterium
TCAATTTGCGGTAATCCATCCGGGCGGGAAGCAAATTCCGGGTCAGTACCCAGACTTAAATCGTCAGCATAGGGTTTCAGGTCGCTTATCCGAACAATATTGTGTTCTTTCACCCAATCCTTATGTAAGGCGATGGCATAATCATCTCGAAAACCCAATCGGGCAGCAATGGCTATATTATCCTGTTCCATCAATCCCTGCTCTACTTTTTGATAGACCTCATCGGGGTCCCACTGCTCTAAAGGCGGTAATTTAAGGATAACATTATAGGCAGTCCCGGTATATTCCACATAAGCATCAATATTCCCTTTTTTGAGCGCCTCGTAATTAATCATCGTGCCTCCGAGACTTTCTTTCACATCAGTTTGCAAACCATTATCACGCATCAGATGGGCAATCATATGAGCCAGAATATACTGTTCATTGAATAATTTAGAACCCAGGACAACCTTTTCCGGTTTTTTAAACACGTCAGCAAAAAAGAATATGGCAACGACAATGATAAGCAAAACAATTATAATTATCCATTTCTTGACCTTCATTTTTTAATTCCTCCTTTTATTTTTTATTGGAATAGAAGTTAATAAAGCACTGCGGTTGGTTTATATCTTATTACGATACGATGAAGTAAAAATCCTTTTTTATTTATAATTTATTTATAAAAAATATTTAAAGAGAACATTGATAGAAATTTTTAGAAAATTGAATTGTTCCCTTTTATCAATGATATTATCCGTTAAAGGTTATCGATACTTTTTTAATATCATGTAAGGATTCAACCTTTTCCATAATCTCTTCCTTGATTGCGTTGGCAAATTGATGATTTTCCGGCAAGTCAACATCTATTTTGGCTACCCCTTCTTTTAGTTCTATTTTTTTAATTAAATTGGTGCCTACCAAATCGAGACCACTCAAGGGATTCATGACTTTCCTTAATCTTTTCTCGATTGTTTCGATGGTAGTGGGGGTTTTATCTGTTACCAGACCGTGTTTTTCCTCGTAATTTCTGATGGCTGAACGTAAACCCTCAACCGCTAATACAGAGCAGTGGGTCTTTATGGCAGGAAGACCACCCAATTCATCTGATGCCTGTTTCCAGCTGATTTTTTTTGCTTCTTCCAAAGTCTTTCCTTTGGCCAATTCGGTAATAATCGAACCGGTGGCAATATTTGAAGCACAACCGTAGGATTCGAATTTGATATCCTGAATTCGCTTTGTTTTTTCATCCACCTTAATTTGAACCGATACCATATCTCCACAGGCAGGACTTCCTTCCATGGCTTTTCCATCTGCATCTTCAATTTTTCCAACATTACGGGGATGTCGAAAATGTTCTAATACTTTTTCGTTATAGGGAAATTTCATTAAATTAAACCTCCTTTTAATCTTTGCCCAAAGGACTGATTTTTCTTAATTCGCCAATGATTTCTTTCATTGTCTTTATTAATTCTTCTATCTCCTTCAGGCTATTATACCGTCCCAAGGTAAAACGAATGGAGCCGTGTGCCCTTTCGTGGTCTCCGCCAATACCTAAAATAACATGGCTTGCCTCCAGTGAACGGCTAAAACAAGCCGAACCGGTGCTTACCGCAAAACCATGCATGTCCAAATGCAGGGTAATGGATTCCCCTTCTATAAAATGAAAAGTAATATTCGCATTTTGAGGTGTTCTTTTTTCGGGATGTCCATTTAAAGTAGTTTGAGGAATTTTTGCTAAAATATGACTGATTAAATGGTCCCTGAGAGAAATCAATTGCTCATTCTCTTCGGCGGTGACTAATTCAACCGCGCGTGCAAAACCTACGGCACCGGGAATATTTTCCAAACCTGCTCTTCTGTTAAATTCTTGAAAACCTCCGTCCATCCATTTGGTTAAAGGCGTGCCTTTGCGAATATAAAGGCCGCCAATCCCTTTGGGACCATGGATGGTATGAGCAGTTACTGAAATTAAATCAACCGGTATCTTTTTTACATCGATTACCATTCGGGTAAAAG
>CBFCZX010000206.1:0-1947 GCA_965602765.1 uncultured Atribacterota bacterium
AGAAAACTGGAATAGCCGACAACTTTTATCTCCCTGTTTTTCTGCGGAAGTTAAGGGCACTACCGGAACCGGTGATGCCACCATTGCCGGATTTTTAGCCCAGTTTTTAAAGGGCGGAGAACCGGAAAAATGCCTTACTTTTGCAGTTGCTGTAGGCGCCTGTTGTGTAGAAGCGGTTGACGCAACTGAAGGCATTGTCACTATTCATGAAATTGAAAAAAGAATCAATTCCGGGTGGGAGCGTTTACCGCTTACCATATCAATGGATAATTGGAAATTTGATGGACAACATCATATTTGGAAAGGTCCGGAAGATCAATTTAAATGATTATTTTCATTTTACAAGAAAATAACCGTGAGGAATAAAAAATGAAAAAAGAAGAAAAAGAAAGAATGAGAGCCAAAGGCCTTAAGTACTTTCAAAAAGCAGGTATTGTTCTTTCACAAAAAGAAAAAAAGAATATGGAAATCACCGACCTTGGTCTAAATGATTTTAAAAAAACCGGTCTTATTTTGGTTATATATGTCAATAATTTACGCTATTGTGCGAAAGAAATGATACTATTTCCGAATCAAACCTGCCCCGAGCATCGCCATCCCGACCATGATAACGAAGAAGGAAAAATAGAAACATTTCGTTGTCGTTACGGTACCGTTTTTCTCTATGTCGAAGGAGAAAAAAGTTTGAATCTTCACAATTTACCACCTACCGGTGATGAAAATTATTATACTGCATTTCATGAAATTGTTTTAAAACCAGGAGATCAATATACTATTAATAAAAATACACTGCACTGGTTCAAAGCCGGGTATGAAGGGGCAGTGATATCTGAATTTTCTTCTTCCAGTGATGATGCGAGTGATATTTTTACCGATCCACGTATAAGAAGAATATCAAATGATTGATTTTTTCTATAAATATTCATTGATTGAACTTGAATAATCATCTTAAAATGTGGAATAAATATTTTTTAAAGATTTACTTGGGCAAAAATTATAGAAATGTAATAGTGAAAAATCTAAACAGTGAAGTGAACTAATTGTATCTTTAATGAGGATTTCTTACAAATAAAAAAATCTGAAAAGCTGAGTGCGGCATGTTACATCACAAAGAATTAAAAAATAGAGGGGGTGAAAAAAAGAACAAATAAATAGAAATTTACTCTCTTGTTTTCAAACAATTTCTTAAATGATTATTGCGGAAAGTAAATTTATTATTATTTAAGGAGAAGAAAAAATGAAAAAACTTACTATTAGTATACTGTTAATCTGTTTAGTTTTATCTTTTGCATCTATAACATGTGCAGCTGCATTAAAATTTGCCTTTATGCCTGGTATCGCTGATCCCTTCTACTTTACCATGGAGAAAGGTGCCCAAGCCAAAGCAGATGAATTAGGAGTAGAATTAATTGTTGGAGAATATCCTAAAGCATGGGGCCCTGAATATCAAGTACCGATATTGAAAGCTTTAGCCGCGAGAGGGGATATTGATTTACTCTTTACTGCTCCTACTTCCACAGAAGCCTTAATTCCTGTTTTGAAAGAAATTCATGATAGTGGTATTCCGATTATTACCGTCGATACTTATCTTGGAGATGGAGATTATAGTAAGCCAAGTAATTATGATTTCCCTCTTTCTTATATAGGAACGGATAATTTCTTGGGTGGTCAGGTAGTTGCCGGACAATTGGCACTTATGCTGGGTGGAAAAGGGAAAGTATTTTTAGAAAATACTAATCCTGATACATCCAGTGTCATGAACAGAGAACTGGGTTTCCGGGCGGGAATAAATATATTCCCTGACATGGAGTTAGTCGGAGTGGAATATTGCCTTGATGTCCAGGAAACAGCTATTGCTCAGGTTAGTGCTGCTTTACAGAAAAACCCCGATTTAGGCGGAGTATTCGGAGTAAATGTATTTAGTGCTCAAGGCGCATATCAGGCTGT
>CBFCZX010000207.1:0-1872 GCA_965602765.1 uncultured Atribacterota bacterium
ATTCTTTAACTTTGGGGTATACTGAATCAGAAGGAAATCCCCGATTAAGAGAAAGCATTAGCCGTCTTTACCAAAAAATAACACCGAATAATATTGTTGTTTCTTCCCCGGGTGAAGCAAATTTCATTTTAATGAATATTCTATTAAAGCCGACGGATCATGTTATCTGTATTTCTCCAAGCTATCAATCACTCTATCAGATTGTAAAGGCTATTGGTTGCGAGCTGTCTTGTTGGCAGCCGGATAAAAAAAATTGGCATTATAATCCATTGCATTTACAAGAATTGATAAAAAAAAATACAAAATTAATTATTATTAACTTTCCGCATAATCCAACCGGTGCATTTACAATCCGGAAAGAGCTGATAGAAATTGTAGAAATCGCCAAAAAAAATGATATATATTTATTTTCCGACGAGATGTACCATCTTTTAACGTTGCAGAATACCAAAGAAATTCCGTGTATATGTGATATCTATGAAAGAGGAATCAGCTTGTGGGGAATGGCAAAAACTTTCGGATTGGCAGGTCTCCGTATGGGTTGGTTGGCTTGCCAGAATAAAGAATTATTAAAAGATGTTTTATCTTACAAGGATTATTTAAGTATTTGCAACAGTGCTCCAAGCGAAATATTATCACTCATTGCCATTAACCATAAAGAAGGTTTTATCGCACCAAATTTAGTGAAAATTCAAGAAAATATTCATTTACTCGATAAATTTAAATCAGAACATAAAGATTTTATTGATTTTGTTCCACCAAAAGCAGGTTCGACCTGTTTTGCCAGTTTAAATATTCCGGAATCAACTTATGAATTCTGTCAAAAATTAATTGAACGAAAAGGTATTATGCTTGTGCCATCTGAAATATTTGAGTATGGAAGCGGCTATGTTCGAATCGGTTTCGGGAGAAAAAATTTTCCTGAAATTTTAGAAATTTTTCATGATTATATTAAAAAATACTATAATAAATAAATCCTAAGGCAGGTTGAAAAATGTCACATCTTGTTGCAAAAAACGCTTATAAAAAAATGGAAGAAAGGCTGAATAAATTTCCACAGGGAGCTCCTTCCTCGGAGACATTATTCAAGATATTAAGCATTCTTTTTAGTGAAAACGAAGCGGAACTCGTTTCTCAGCTACCCATCATGCCATTTACGGTAAAAACCGCAAGCAAAATATGGAATCTGGATATTCTTGCAACCGAAAAAATATTAGATGAATTAGCCGGAAGAGCTATTCTTTTAGATTCCGAACATCAAGGCATTAGAAAATATGTTCTTCCGCCTCCTATGGCAGGATTTTTTGAATTTTCAATGATGCGAACCAGACATGACATAGATCAAAAACTACTTTCGGAACTCTTTTACCAATATCTGAACATCGAAGAAGATTTCATCAAGGATTTATTTTTGGGGAGTGAGACAAGAATAGGAAGGATTTTTGTTCAAGAGGAAGTTCTATCAAGGGATAATCTGGTTTCTATCCTGGACCATGAGAAGGCAACTCATACAATAGAGACTGCCTCTTGTATCGGTATCAGCATGTGTTATTGCCGGCATAAAATGGCACATATGGGAATGGCTTGTGATGCTCCCATGGAAATTTGCATGACGTTTAACAATGTGGCAAAATCCCTGGTAAATCATGGTTTTGCCAGAAAAGTGGAAATTTCTGAATGCAAAGAATTATTATATAAAGCTTATGAGTATAATCTTGTTCAATGCGGAGAGAATGTCAGGAACAACGTTAGTTTTATATGCAATTGCTGTGGATGTTGCTGTGAGGCTATGGTGGCAGCTAAAAAATTCGGTATGTTACACCCGGTACAAACCACTTCATATATTCCTAAAATAGATAAAGAAAAATGTAC
>CBFCZX010000208.1:0-1845 GCA_965602765.1 uncultured Atribacterota bacterium
TATTTTCCGAACATCCGTCGGGTCATCAGGCAGATATGCCGGGGGACAGGCAGAAATATCATGAAAATCATTCATGTTTCGGGGTAATTTTCCGCCTAATTCATAAATACGCGGCACCAATGCCTCAAAATGATTACGGTCTTCAATCCTTGCTGTTTCGGCAATCTCCTTAATCCCTTCTCCTTCTAAACCAATTAAGTTAAATCGAAGTATAGTGTAATAATAGAAAGTAGTTAGTTCGGCAGAAGCATTTTTTATAAGAAGTTCGAGCAGCTGATCAACATCAATTCCTGACTTTTCTACCATTTCTCTGGTAACTTTAGCCATTTTATGCCTCCTCCTTTTTTAATTTATCTTGGAATTTTATTAATTCGTTGAAATAAAATACCACCCCCCCTTTTTTTTCTATGTGGAATGAAATATTTTTTAAATTTCCTGATTTAAATCAGTTTAATCATAAACAAAATGTTTGTTCCAATTTAATCCAACAGTCTTCTTTCTCCTTTAATCATTTGAATGTCGGTAATATTCCGGGATGCTTCCAGACAGCCGAGATAATTTCCTTCACTATCTCTTAAAGCATAATATTCTATTAAAATTTTCTGGCTTTCATGATTAGGCCCAATAGGAAGGTTGATCCAAAAACGCGCTTTTTCTCTTTTTCCTTCTTTCATCTCTTTTATAATCTGTTCAACTTTTGCCAGACTTTTTTTTGGATGACAATTCGCAACATCTCTTCCAAGTGCAGCAGCTGGTCTTTTAAAAATTCTTGTCTCATGTTTATTCCAAGCGAGCACCTTATCATTGGCATCCAGAAGAGAAAATTCAAGCGGAATTGTTTCCAAAAATGCTTCCAAAATATTTTTAGGTAATTTGCCTATCATTTTTTATCTCCTTTTTTAATCGATATAATGATTTCAATCAATTCAAGCATGCTAATAATTTTTTTCTAATTAATCATTCAGGTAATTACCTTATTTAATAACTGACACCTTAACACTTCTTTAAAATAAAATTGACCATCCATTATTAAATAAGATTATGTCTTGTAAAATGACAAAATACGGATTACTTACGTGTATTTAGATACCGAAAAGCACTAAGAACTGCTTTTGCGCCTTCGCCGGCAGCAATAATGATTTGTTTTTCCGGAACATTGGTGACATCCCCCGCGGCAAATATCCCGGGTATATTCGTTTCGTTTCGTTGATTTACCTTAATTTCTTTCCTTACGTTTTTTTCTAAATCAATGGCAAAATCAGAGTTAGGCATCAGGCCAATTTCCACAAAAATGCCCTGCACATTTAGTAGTTGCTCTTTTTTATCCTTCTCAATTCTAATATTTTTCACAAAGGTGTCACCGGACACTTCTTTTACCTGGCTATTGTTGAAGATGATCACTTTTTTATCTGCCCTTAACTTTTCCTGCATGATTTCATCGCCTTTTAAGTATTCACTCCTATCAATGATATAAATCCGATTGGCGATTTTTACCAATTGTAAGGCTGCATCAAGGGCTGAATTCCCACCGCCGATAACTGCAACGTCCTTCCCGGTAAACAATGGACCGTCACAGGTAGCACAGTAAGTTAATCCTTTGTTCTTATATACTTGCTCACCGGGAACACCAAGTTCACGTGAGCGTTTTCCGGAAGCTACTATGACTGTTTTTGACCGATAATTTCCCTTATTTGTTTTAATAGAAATTATGTGGCCTTGCGAAACAATTTCCCTTACTTCTTCGTTTTCTTTAATCTCAAAATCAAATTTCCGCATATGCTCTTCAAATTTAATCGCTAATTCCGGTCCAGTAACAAACTGGTAACCGGTATAATTCTGTATATC
>CBFCZX010000209.1:0-1842 GCA_965602765.1 uncultured Atribacterota bacterium
CAATCCTATGGTTCAGAAGCAAGAGGAGGAGAATGTCAATCAGAACTCATTATTTCGGATAAACCGATAAATTCACCCACAACCAGATATAAAGATATTTTGATTTGTTTGTTTCAAAGTGCTTTGGATAAATATTTATCGACTCTTAAAAAAACGGGAATTCTAATCGTTGACCCGAAACTTGTCACGGAAATTCCTCCCATTGAAGCGAATATATATCAGGTCCCAGCGACCGAAACCGCTATAAAACTTGGAAATAGAATAGCTGCAAATATGGTCATTTTAGGATTTTTGCAAAAGTTTATCAAGATGATTAGCAAAGAGGACTTAAGAGGGGTGATTGCCTCAATGGTTCCTAAAAAATTTATCAATATAAATTTAAAAGCCTTTGATGCTGGCGTGCATTTTGCGGAAGATTTGGAAATAACAATGGAGGATATTGGATGAAATTATATGAATTCCAGGGTAAGGAGATATTTAAAAAATATGGAATTCCAGTTCAATCGGGATTCTTAATTCATGCAAAGGATAAAGGGAAAGATTTAACCCCACCTTTGGTCTTGAAATCCCAGATCTTGGTTGGAGGCAGAGGAAAAGCTGGGGGAATAAAAATTTGGGATGGCAGTACTGATGCATCAAAGATAATCAATGATTTATTTGCTCTAACCATTCAAGGAGAGAAAGTTAAAGCGATATTGGCCTTAGAAAAAGTGGATATCTTAAGAGAAATTTATCTTTCAATCACCTTCAACAGGGGCAAATCAACTCCTGTACTCATAGTCAGCACATCCGGGGGCATGGATATTGAAGAAAGTGCTAGATTAAATAAGGAGAAAATATATTTTGTCGAAATTGATCCTTTTTTAGGAATCTTAGAATATCAGATTCGCTTTGTAGCAAAAAAATTAAATATTGATAATTATTTAGAATTCAAAAATATCATTAGGGCAGTATATAAAATTTTTAAAGAATACGATGCTACATTGGTTGAAATAAATCCCCTGGCGATTACTCCCGGCGGATTTGTTGCGATTGATGCAAAAGTCAATCTTGATGACCAATCCCGTTTTCGCCATGAAGAGTTATTTAACAAGTTAAGAGAAGAAAAAGAATTCATTCAGGACAAAAAAGAGGCACATGCTTCAAAGTCCAAAGAGGATACAATTACCTATGTTCCTCTTTCTGGAGATATTGGGGTAATATCTGATGGCGCCGGAACAGGCCTTTTTACTCTTGACTTGATTAATGAATATGGCGGTAAAGTAGCGAATTTTTGTGAAATGGGAGGAATTACTAACTCAGAAGTAATGCTCAAATCTTTGAAGATGGTCGCAAGTGATCAATCGGTTAAAAGTATTCTGGTGGTTTTAATCGGGGGTTTTAACCGAATGGATGACATGGCAGAAGGAATCCTGAAATTTAAAAAGGAATCGAATAAAGATATTCCCATTTTTATCAGAATGTGTGGGACAAAAGAAGAAATTGGAAAAGAATTAATGAAAAAGGCGAATATACCGGTTTATGACAGCTTAAATATTGCAGTGAAAAAAGCCGTAAAAAAAGCAATGGAGAATTAGATGTCTATTTTAATTAATAAAAATACAAAAGTGTTGGTATTGGGAATAACGGGAAAATCCGGAAGATTACAAACCGAAATCATGAAAAGATATGGCACCAATATTGTAGCCGGTGTTACGCCGGGAAAAGGAGGAAAAGAAGTTGAAGGTGTTCCGGTATATGATTTTGTTAAGGAAGCGGTAAATAATCACCAGATTAATGCAGCCATTAGCTTTGTTCCCCCTCCTTATGCCAAAGATTCTTGCATCGAGGTTATTGAAAATA
>CBFCZX010000210.1:0-1834 GCA_965602765.1 uncultured Atribacterota bacterium
CGGGCAGTCGAAAATCACGTAGCCGTAGTCTATAACGGAGTAGCCTTCAGCTCAGCCATCATTGACCCTAATGGCCGCTTATTGGCTCTTGAACTCAATCCCGAAGGAGAGCGTTTGACCCTGGTAATGGATGTACCGCTTGGCGAAGGCAATACCCTGCTTGTTCAGTGGGGTGATTGGTTGGGATGGCTAAGTCTGGCCGGCTACATCTTCTTTATTGCATTTCAGCTGATTGTAGAAAGAAAAGCCGGGAGTATGAAAAAACAGAATACATAATTATCAATCATTCCATAGGATTAAATTTTTTACAATGAAAAATAAGTTATAATATAGAAAATCGTCATATTTGTTTCAGGAAAGGAGATACCATAATTTGAATTTTTCAATAAATAATGAAGAAAGAAAACCTTTAAAATTAGTTTCTACTCTATCCGGCATTGAATATCCCTTTGAGAGAATTGAGGAATTTACTGAAAATGGTGAATCCCTGGAAGTATCGATTCCGGATATTGAAAATGCAAAAATATATCCGGGGGAGAATATATGGCAAAGATATCTGGATTTCCTACCATTTAACCGGATGAATCCGGATTTACACTTAGGTGAAGGGAATACGTCGTTAGTGCGGGCAGACCAAAGGTTACAGAACTTTACCGGTATCAGCGGTTTATATCTCAAAAACGAAACACAAAATCCTACCTGGAGTTTTAAAGACCGGGGTTCTCTTGCATGTGCCTATATGGCCAGAGAAATGAAGGAACAACTAACGGCGACGATATCCTCTGGCAATATGGGAAATTCTATTGCTGCTTATGGTGCGAAAGCCGGTATTCAAGTCATTGTCTTTATCCCCGAATTTGTACCAAAGGAAAAGATCTTTTCAATGTTTATCCACGGAGCAAAGGTCATTCGGGTAAAGGCGGACGATTATTCAATTATGAAAAAACATATACTGGACTTTGCTGGAAAGCTGAAATTACGCATCGTATCCGGAAATGGCCCTATCCGGGTAGAAGGCTATAAGCTGACTGCTTTTGAAATGTTTGAGCAGATGAAGAAACAAGTGCCGGACTATATTGCTGTACCTACATCAGCCTGTGGACACATTCGCGGTATATTTAAAGGTTATCGGGAGCTCAAAAAAGCCGGATTAATTGATAGGTTACCCCGAATGATTATTGTTCAGGCTAAAAACAATAGTCCCATCGTTTCAGCTATTCAACAGGGGAAAGATAATGTGATACCCTTTTCCAATTTTCATACGATTGCCGAGGCAATTACCACCGGTAATCCCATGGGTGGAAAAGAATTGATTCATAAAGCATACAAATATCACTGGCTGTCTGAAAGCGTAACAGAAGAAGAAATACTTCAATCACAAAGAAAATTTGGAGAGTCAGGGTATTTTGTCGAACCCGCTTCTGCTACAAGTCTATGTGCCGTGAAGAAACTATTTAATGCAGGAAAAATTGAAAAAGATGCAACGGTTATCTTAATGTTAACCGGAACAGGTTTGAAAGATTTGGATGTATTTCAACATTACCCTGTTGATGTTTTGGAAAGTGATATTGAAAATATAGAAAAAGATGTTAAAAGTATATTATAAAAAAATAATGTCAGAGAATCTCCCTGCATTATTTTAAAAAAGAAGGTATTTTGGTCATAGATATAGTATTAATAATAAGTAGTAGGGATTAACTCATATTTTCAAATTTTATTAATTTAATATTATATTCTGTATGAAGGTAACAGGAGAGACCTTTTCTTTTATTAAAAAAAAGAAAGAGAGCCGAAGAGGCAAGATACTAAATGTATCCAAACTTTCAGGCAAAAG
>CBFCZX010000211.1:0-1651 GCA_965602765.1 uncultured Atribacterota bacterium
GAAAAAATAAATTCAAGCCGTGCGAATATCGCAGAAATGGTGAAAAAAAGAAATAAGGAATATTTCCAAACATTAGCAAGGGAACAAGTTGAAAGTGGTGCACAGATGTTGGATATAAATGTTGGTACTTTCAGAAAAGATGAAGCGGACCATATGAAATGGCTGATCCATACCGTTCAAGAAGCTGTAGAAGTTCCTCTTTGTATCGATAGTTCAAATTATTTGGTGATAAAAGAAGGACTGAATGCCTATAATTGGAATATAGGAAAACCTCTGATTAATTCTGTCACCTGTGAAAAAGAAAAACTGGATTTAATTTTACCTTTGGTAAAAAAGTATCAATGTAGTGTGATTGCGCTGGCAATGGATAAAAATGGCATCCCAAATGAACCTTTGGGAAGGGTAAAAATTATTCAAGAATTAATGAAAGAATTTACCACGAGGGATGTTCCGTTAGACAATATCTATCTGGACCCTCTTGTACTGCCGGTAGGAGCTAACATTAAGAATGGAAATATTTCCCTGGAAGTTTTAAAGCAAATAAAAGAATTATATCCGACAATTAAAACAATTATGGGCTTAAGTAATATCTCATTTGGCTTGCCCGGAAGAAAATTTATTAATCAGAGTTTTTGTGTATTATCCATGTATTTGGGTTTAGATGCCGTTATCCTGGACAGTACCGATAAGACGATGATGAATTTGATGAGTGCAACAAAAGTTTTATTGGGAAAAGATAATTATTGCCTTGAATACCTAAGCGCTTTTAGAGAAGGAAAATTAAAAGAATAAACGAAGATGAGGAAGAATACATGAATTTAAGGGAAAAATTATCATTGGGGAAATTTGTTGTTACAGTAGAACTGGATCCCCCTAAAAGCATAGATTCAAATCAGATATTAAGTGAGGTAAGGGATAAGCGGTTTCAAAATATCGTCGATGCGGTCAATGTGACCGATTGTCCGATGGCGCGTTTAAGAACGAGCCCGATAGCGCTTTCGCATATTATTCAAGAAGAGTTATCACTGGAAACCATTTTTCATATCACCTGTCGCGATAGAAATTTATTAGGATTACAAGCTGAACTCTTGGGAGCATCCATGTTGGGTGTCGAAAAT
Organism: uncultured Atribacterota bacterium; assembly: GCA_965602765.1. Lineage (GTDB taxonomy): Bacteria > Atribacterota > Phoenicimicrobiia > Phoenicimicrobiales > Phoenicimicrobiaceae > JAYEGH01. Next base: position 1,119 of record CBFCZX010000211.1, read on the forward strand.
ATTTTAGCATTGACCGGCGATCCTCCTGATATGGGTTTTCATTCAATGGCAACCGGTGTATATGATTTAGATTCTGTCGGATTAGTTAAAATGATAAATGGCTTAAATCATGGATTTGATTACACAGGTGAGAAATTAAATGATCATACTAATTTCTTTATCGGAGCTGCGGTAAATCCCACTGCACCGGATTTAAAAAAAGAAATAAAAAAGATTAAAGAAAAAATAAAATGTGGAGCCCATTTTATACAAACTCAACCTATTTTTGACCTGGAAAAATTGAATAGTTTTTTAAAAATCACAACTGATATTCATATTCCTATAATTATTGGAGTCATGCCGCTAAAAAGCTATAAAATGGTCCAATATCTTGAAAATAATTTACCGGACATTTTTATTCCGAATCATATAAAAGAGAGAATGAAAGGAAAAACGATGGAAGAAGGCATGAAAATTGCCCGTGAACTTATCAAAGGGATTAAAAAATTAAATGAAATTTCGGGAATTCACATATTTCCTTTAAGAAATATGAA
>CBFCZX010000212.1:0-1623 GCA_965602765.1 uncultured Atribacterota bacterium
AAAGGGCTCTAAATTTACTTGGTCAGGGAAAAATAAAAACAAGGCCACTGGTATCCGATATACTCCCTATCAGCGATTGGAAAAAAGGTTTCGAAAAATTTGAAAAAAAAGAAGGCGTAAAAATAATCTTATTACCCGTCGAATAGATTATTGCATTAAATTTATTAAACAAAATTAAAAAAGAGGGAGTGCGTGTATAGATAAAATAAATTTATTCATATATAATTAAAAGTTATAAAGAAATACGAAGATAAAAATATATCGTTTGGCTTTATCCGGGCAATTTGAAAGATTTTCGAAAATATGCCTTAGGGTAAGTTAAAATTTCAATGTACTCGATGCGGTAATACCATTTATAAGTAGTTAAGAGGCATTGGAAAATAAAAAAATGTTTCTAAGGTGAAAAAAAATAAATTGATTTTAATATTACAATTAATAAATTACAAAAAAGGAGAAAAATATGCCAATTATAGATTCCAAAACAGGAAAGGTAAAAAAAGATTACACAGTAGAAGGATTAATTGAAAAAGCAAAAGAGATGAGAGCCTATAATATGGTGGCTATTACTGCCGCCGGTTCCGGACATACCGGAGGGACGTTGTCCATTATGGATATCACCGCTGCCCTGTACTTAAAAGAAATCAACCATGATCCGGAAAATCCTGAATGGGAAGATAGGGATAGAGTCTTCTGGTCAGTTGGACATAAGGCGCCAGCTATCTATGTAGCCCTGGGAGAGGCAGGTTATTTTGACATTGATGAAGTAGTGAAATTAAGAAAACTATGGTCCGGTTTTGAAGGACATCCCAACCGCTTTAAATTGCCTGGATTGGAACTATCCAGCGGTTCATTGGGACAGGGTTTAGGTGTTGCTGTTGGTTGTGCCTTAAATGCCAGGCTGGAGAAAAAGGACTATACTACTTTCTGTATTTTAGGGGATGGAGAGTTGGATGAAGGTTCGGTATGGGAAAGTGCCATGTCTGCCGCTCATTACAACTTGGATAATCTTATAGCCATTGTTGATAGAAATAATTTACAAATTGACGGACCCACCGAAGAGGTGATGCAATTGGGATTATTGGCTGAAAAATGGCAATCCTTTGGCTGGCATACCATAGAGATTGACGGCCATAATATGAATGAAATATTAAAAGCTTTCGAGCGGGCAAAAGCTCTAAAAGGTAAACCGACGGTCATCATTGCCCATACAATCAAAGGAAAAGAAGTATCCTATGCGGAAAATGTGGTCGGTTATCATGGGGTATGCCCCAAGGATGGACTAAAAGGAGCTGAATCACTGGAAAGGGCTATAAAAGATATTAATGCCAAAGGTTTCGATGAGGCAAAAGTAGAGGCTCTCTATCAGAAAGCATGTACCTATCAGAATGAAGTCAACCGGAAGGTTGAGAAAGCGATGCCCAAATTCAGCCGGGATTATTGGTGGAATAAAGCGGAAACCATGAAGGTGAAAATGGTCCCCACACGATTCGGATTCGGTGATGCCATTGAAAAATTAGGCGAAGATAAAAAAGTAGTAGCTTTCGGTGCCGATATTACCAATTCGATTAAGATGAATCAATTTTATGAAAAACATCCGGAAAGAAAAGAGCGTTTTTTCCAGAT
>CBFCZX010000213.1:0-1593 GCA_965602765.1 uncultured Atribacterota bacterium
CACTCGGAACCAATTTACCATGATCATTTACCCGAATAAAACTTTGAACATCAGCAGATAAAACAGTATCTTTTTTTAATAATTCTTTAATAACTGGAAGTGTTACTTCATCACGCATGGATGCACCTACCACAAAAGCACGGGCTTGAATATTTTTTATCTCTTTAGGAGTAAAACTACCGGCAGTACTTTCCACAAAAATGGTGCGTTCATCTAGATTATTGGTGGGATATTCTAATCGGAGACAGGTAGATTTTGGGGAGATGTGCGCAAATACATCCACCTCTAATTTTTTAAGACTTTCAACTACTCTGAAATCTTCCTTTGCCAAACGTGTAATGGCGGCAACCTTTAATCCCATTCTTGCCGCTACATTGGAGCCATAATTAAAAGCACCTCCATCTACTACTCTGGTACCGACAGAAGATACAATGGTGTCTTTGGTATAATGTCCAAGAAAAGCAATATCGTAAATATCTTTTTTATTTATCATTAAGCTCTCCAATTTTATCTTTTAAAATAGATTGTTATTTGTCTAACTATCAAAGAAGTATATCATTTGTAGTTGTTGAGTTCAATGAAAGACTAAGTAGTCTATTTAACGAATAAAATGATGCATTTGGTTGGAGTAGATAAAAAAGTAGAATAAACAATAAAAAAATGTTTTAACAATTTAAAAGAAAAATCTAAAAGGGTATAATAAATTATACGGAAAGGAAAAACGGAAAAATGAAAAAATACGATACTTTTATAATGGGACATATTTCTAAAGATAAAAATGTTTTTCAGGGAAAAATGGTCAATGAAACCGGGGGAGCAGTTGTTTATTCATCCTGTAGCTCTTATGCTATTGGTCATAAAACCGGCATATTAACTAAATTGTCTTTTAGAGATAAAGAACGGCTGGAAATATTTTCTATCCCTAAGGAAAATATTATTACTCTTGATTCAAAAAATACAACTTCTATAAGAAATATTTACCATACCGAAGACAGAGAAAGAAGAACCTGTACTGCACTCTCTATTGCCGATCCTTTTAAAATAAGTGACATTCCGGATAACATTGATTCTCGAATATTCCATTTTGCCGGTCTTATATCCGGAGAATTTGATAATGAAATGATAAAAATTTTACATAATAGAGGAAAAATCGCTTTAGACGTTCAGGGCTTTTTACGGGCTGTTGGAAAAAATAATGAAATGATCTTTAGAGATTGGAAGGAAAAGAAAGAATACCTTCCCTACATAGACTATCTAAAGACAGATGCAGCGGAGGCTGAAATAATGACCGGCGTAAGCGAAAGAAAAAAAGCCGCGAGAATTTTATTTAGTTGGGGAGCTAAAGAGATTATGATTACTCACAACAAAGAAGTATTACTGTATGATGGAAAGGAAGCTTATACTTGTCCCCTAAAACCGCGAAATCTTTCCGGTAGAACCGGAAGGGGAGATACTTGTTTTAGTGCATATATTACAGAAAGGAAAGATAAAGAAATAGAAAAAGCTTTACTTTTTGCAACTGCATTGGTTTCTTTTAAAATGGAAAAGCCGGGTCCTTTTAAAGGAACCAGAGATGAAGTTGAAGATTATATA